>JAYTGM010000044.1:0-19030 GCA_043733425.1 Terriglobia bacterium | reverse complement strand
CGGGAAGCGGGAAGGAATCCACCACTTCATCCGGATAGCGAACGGCTGCATAGACCACTTCAACGCGCGCCCTTTTTGCGGGAGGCAGAAAGCGCGTCACCAGAAAAAAGCTGGTGCTGTAGGTTTTTAGAACCAGGCGGGACCGGCGGGCAACTGATGTCCATGCGGCGTGGTTTTCCGGCTGCCGCAACGCATCGCTTCGCGTCGCCGCTTCAAACTGTAACCAATAAGCTTCGTCCCAGGGTGGACGCATAGATTACCTGATGTTTCCGAGAACATCCTGATTGTAGAAAATTTCATGGCTGCCGTGGCGGTTACACTCGCTCTATGGGCAACGGGTGACGGCACAGTGAGTTTAGAAATCAAGCAACGGGAGCGTGAAGGCATTACTATTCTCGATTGCAAAGGAAGAATTGTACTGGGGCCGGAAACCGAGCAGTTTCGCACTCATATCCGGGGCTTGATTGAATCGGGCAAAGTCAACATTATTCTGAATCTGCTGCAAGTGGATTACATTGATTCCAGCGGCTTGGGTGAACTGGTGTCACTTTCGAAAAGTTTGACCCGCGACGGAGGCAAGGTGAGGTTACTGAACCTGAACAAGAAGCAGGTAGAGCTTTTGGTCACCACCAAGCTGGCGACGATCTTCGAACTTTACGACGACGAACAGCATGCGATCAACAGCTTCTTTCCGGATCGCAATGTACGCACGTTCGACCTGCTCTCCTTCGTGCGAGAGATCGATAAGGAAAAGAAGTAATGCTGGAATCGGGAAGCGCTCCTTCCGTCGAGCTCGCCACACTAGACGGCGATTCTTTCTCTCTTGCGGAGCATTTGAAGCAAGGGCCCATCGTGCTGGCGTTCTTTAAAATCAGTTGCCCCACCTGCCAGTTCACGCTTCCTTTTCTGGGGCGGCTTTCTGATGCCCAATTTCCGGGCTCGCCCCGTGTGTTCGGAATCTCGCAGGATAAGCCGGAGCATACACGGGAATTCAACAACCAGTTCGGGATCCACTTTCCGGTGCTGCTGGATTCGGCGAAAGATGGCTATCCAGTCAGTAACGCTTACGGACTTACCAACGTGCCGTCGCTCTTCCTGATTGGCACCGATGGCCGTATTGAGTGGTCTTTGAAAGGCTTCCATAAAGTAAAATTGAACGAATTGGGGAAGCGCTTTGGGCGATCTCCGTTTGAGGCAGGAGAAAAAATACCCGTGCTGCGCCCTGGTTGAAGCTCGAAAAATTAAGTGCCCCGTGCGGGTGCCTGCATCGAAAAGTTCTAACCCCTAGTAAACTTAAGTCAGATGTCAAACAAGATTGAAGAAGCGTTCGGCACGGCGGCATCCATTGCCAAGGGAATGGGCGTCACGCTTCGTGAGATGATGTCTCCCACGGTCACCGAAAATTATCCGGATGAGCCGCCAAAGCTGGAGGAACGCTATCGCGGCGTTCATGTGCTGCAACGTGATGAGAATGGCCTGGAAAAATGCGTTGCGTGTTTTCTGTGTGCCGCAGCCTGCCCTTCGAACTGTATCTATATTGAGGCTGCGGAGAATACGGGTTCGAAGCGCATTTCCGGCGGCGAGCGGTACGCCACTGTTTACAACATCGATTACAACCGCTGTATCTTCTGCGGCTATTGTGTGGAAGCCTGTCCTACCGATGCAATCACCCACGGGCATGGTTTTGAAGTGGCCAGCTACAACACATCCACGCTGGTAAAACGCAAGGAAGACATGCTGGTGGCGCTGCCCGCGGGCGGCATGAAAGCCCCGGCTCTGCCTGCTGAAGCGGGCTCGGGACACTAATCGGCGGCATTCTTGCCACCAAACAGCGCGAGCCGCATCTAAGTGTCTACCGTGTTCGCCGCGATTAAAGAACAGATCGATACTATTTTCCGGGAAGATCCGGCGGCGAAGAGCACCGTGGAAATTCTTCTGTGCTATCCAGGTTTCCACGCCATCCTGATGCACCGGCTTGCTCACGCTCTGTATCTGCGCGGGTGGTATTTGTTGGCGCGGATCATTTCCGCATTCTCCCGGCAATTCACGGGCATTGAAATTCACCCGGGCGCACGCATTGGCCGTAGGTTTTTTATCGATCATGGCATGGGCGTCGTGATCGGAGAAACGGCTGAAATTGGCGACGATGTGTTGTTGTATCAGGGCGTCACGCTAGGTGGCACCGGCATTCAGAAGGGCAAGCGCCACCCCACTTTAGGGAACCATGTGGTGGTGGGGGGCGGCGCCAAAGTTCTGGGCAACATTACGCTGGGCGATTACGTAAAAGTGGGCGCGGGTTCCGTGGTGGTGCGGCCGGTGCCTGATCATTCCACCGTCGTCGGCATTCCCGGCCGGATTGTACAATCGCGTCTGCAGGAAAAAGCACTGGAACACGGCAAGCTTCCCGACCCCGGCGCGCAGGAAATTGACGAACTGCGGCAGCGGGTGATGGACCTGGAGCAGTTGGTTCACGAGTTGACCTCTCGAAAAGATTCTCATGATACGGTACGCGTTCTGGCTTCTTCTCGTTAATTCTTCCGCGCACGCAGCGGACCTTTGGACTTATTGGGTTGAGCCTTGCTCAGAAGCCGCCGCTATTGATTCCCGTTGCAGGAAAGAAGACCCGGAACTGGCGCGCTGGGCTTTGGAGGCATGGCAGCAATCCGGTGCCGGCGCGCTGGTTGTGAAACCGGTAGCTCAGGAACGTTCAGCCAGACTCCGCATCCATTGGGTTACCGGACGTTCTCAGCTTTACGGGGAAGCGCGGCCTTTCGCGTTCGAAGGGAAGCGGGGGGCCGACGTTTATGTTCTGCCCTCCATGGCCCGCGCGGGTGAAGACCCTTTGCTACGCGAGACGGTGGTTTATCTGACCTGTCTCCATGAGACCGGTCACGCGCTGGGTCTTGCCCATACAGACGCTTTCGCTGACATCATGTACACATTTCAATTGGGCGGCGACATTGCTGAGTACTTCGGCCGCTTCCGCCGCCAATTAAAAACACGAGGCGATATTGCCCGCGCCAATGCCATTTCCCCCGCCGATCACGCCGCTCTGGCTGCGGCGTTACGATAGCGGCGTTACGATAGCGGCGTTACGGTAGCGGCGTCACGGTAGCAGGATTACTTTCAAAACTCCCTTGCTGGCAGCTCTTGCAAATGCCTTGGGCGCATCCTCAAGTGCAAATCTGCTGTCGATCATTTCCGCGACTCTTACAACTCCGGTGCGCAGCAGTTCCAGTGCAGGCTCGAACCGTCCGCAACGTGACCCCACTAGCGTGATTTCATTCACGATCACCGACGCGAAATCGAGAGCAACTTCGCCATGCACGGTTGATTTCATCACCACGGTGCCGCGCGGCTTCGTCATTGCGACAGCTTGGCGCAACCCGGAAGCGGACCCCGTTGCGTCGATCACGGTCCAGTACTCCGCGCACGGCAAGTTGCCATCGACCGGTGCTGTCTGAACGCCGGCCCTGGCAGAGATGGCAAGCTTCTCCGCATGGCGCCCGAACTGATGTACGCGCGCACCGTGGGCCTGTAAAACCTGCGCTATGAGCAAGCCCAGTTTGCCATCGCCCAAAACCGCCACGGGCTCACCCTGGGGAATCTTCACCTGATCCAAAATCTCGCAAGCCGCTGCCACGGGTTCCGTGAAGACCGCATGCTCCGTCGAGAGTTCATCCGGTACCCGCCGCAAATTCTCTATCGGTAACGTCAACGTATCGGCGAAAGCGCCCGGATGCCGGATGATCCCGAGCACGGTCCGTCCTGCGCAGTGCCGGCCGATGCCCCGTGCGCAATTTTCGCAATGCCCGCAACCCAGGTTGATCTCGCCCACCACGCGCCGCCCCAGCCACGCGCTTGGGCTTTCCACCACTTCCCCGCAAAATTCATGCCCCGGAACGCCTGAAAACCCGTAGTAGCCGCGCTGCAATTCAAGATCTGTGTTGCAGATTCCAGCAGCCAGCATCCTGATCCTGGCAAAGCCCGAAGGCAAGGCTGGCTCCGGCAATTCGCGAACGGAAACCTGACCCGCTTCCAGGTAGACGGCCCGCATCAGGCCTGCGCCAGAACCTGCCGTGCGGCCCGCTGCCCTGTAGAAATCGCCCCGTGCACGGTACCGCTGTGCCCTTCGGTCTCAGTATGTTCACCGGCGAAAAAGAGCGTGTTCCGCACTGGCTCAGCCAGAATTGCGTGGGCATCGGTTGCGCCCGCGGGGGTGTAACTGTAAGCACCACGCGCATACGGGTCGGCGAACCAATCATGGAAACAAGTGGTCACAATCTGCCGCTCCACCGTGGCTGCCGTGACACCTAGCGCGGCGGCCAGAGAAGTCACCGCATCATGAATATTCAATCCTCGCCGAAACTTAGGCCCGGCTGCCCAGCCTACCAGTACCGGTGAATACAGAGGCAGCGTGGACCACCAGGTAGGCACCGCGTTTTCTAGCGAGTGCAGAAAACTGAAGTCGGCCTTTTCTTCCCAGAATCGCTCGCGGAAACAGAACGTCAACCTCATTGCCTGCCCCATTTCAAGCCGTGCCGCCGCCTGGAAAATCTGCGCGGGTTCGGGCGAAATCCGAATCGCGCGCTGTTGCAACAGTGGCAGCGGTACCGTAACAATCGCGCGCTCCGCGGAGTAAGACCGGCCATCAGCCGTCACCTGCACGTGCCCTTCGCGCCATGTCACTTCCTGAACCGGTGTGTTCAGGTGAAGAGCCGCATCCACGGGAAGCAGCGCTGCGGCGGCCCGGTCATAGCCTTCCAGCAGCCTGAAAGACCGGTTTCCGTCAATTTTCTCCGCTGCGGCTTCGTCCTGCAGAAGGGAGCGCACGCTGATCTTTTCTGAAAAAGCCGCGTTAAAGCCCTCCACATAAGCTTTCGGCCAAGGCGCGTCGATCTGCGCCTGTTGCAGGAATTCCGCAAAGCTGCGGTCAGGGTCTGCATAATTCCGCATAGTGGCAAAAAAATCGTCAGCGGGGCCGTCCGCTTTTTGCAGAAGGCCGCTTTCCCGGTACCAATGTTCCCCAAGCACCTCATAGGCTGTAAGTTTCGCGGGCGCTAGCAGGTTGAAAGTCTGCGGTGGCCGGCCATGGATAAATTCCGCCCCAAGTTCCACAGGCAGGGGCACGCGTTCGTCCCTCACGGTCAGAATGCGCCCGCCAATTCGATCACGCGCCTCTAAAATCGTCACCTTGCACCCGGCAGCGCACAAATCCCGGGCTGCCGAAAGCCCCGCGGCACCTGCACCGATCACCAAAATATCTTGACCCATGGTTTCCATCATCATAATCCGGCCACCCAATTGCACAAAACGTTTGTCGAGGCCCCACTTATGAATCGCATCGCTCTTATTTTTGTTTTCGCCGTATCAGGATTTGCGCAATCGGTTTCAGGGACCGCCGGGCAAGGCGCACCTGGAAACAAAACCGATGATCAGGCTGACCGTACCGCAGCCCCGAAAAACCGGAGAGGCGCGGCAAAACGCCGAGCGCCGTCTGACGCAGTGACAGTGCCCCCAATCGCGGCGCGACCCACAACACCGACCGACCCCAGCATGCCCGCTGACCCCAAGACGCCCACTTCGCCCACGGCTCCCCGGACGCCGGTCAAGCCAACAGACCCCACCCGGCCGGAAGATCCGACGAAACCGACAGTTCCACCGCCCGTGATCTGAATCTGGACAATCTGAGACAATCACGCTAGTGGCGACAACTAACGGTGGTGTCCGGGTAATCCGCGTTTCCGCCCGTGATCGAATTGCGCGGTTTTTTACTCGCAAGTCCGGCATTATCTTGTTGTCTACGCTGGCCGTATTGGCTGTTGTCTCAATTTCCGTCTTTACTTTTTTTTATCTTCAGTATTCGAAGCTGATTGATAAGAAACTTCGGGGCGGGCCTTTCACCAGCACGTCACGCATCTTCGCCACGCCCCAAACGATTGGGATCGGCGACACCCTCACTGCCAGTGAAGTAGTTGCCAAGTTACGCCGAAGCGGCTATACCGAATCCCGTTCCAATCGAATTGGCTGGTTTAACGTGAAGTCCGATTCCGTTGAAATTTTTCCCGGTCCCGAATCTTATTTTAAACAGGAAGCGGGCGTGATCAATTTTGCTGGAGGCAAACTTTCTCGTATCGTTTCTCTACGCGATAACACTGTGCGTACGCAGTATCAACTTGAGCCGCAGCTCATCACGAATCTGTATGATCGCAACCGTGAAAAGCGGCGATTGGTGAAGTACGATGAAATCCCAGAGGTGCTGGTTCACGCCGTGATTTCGGTGGAAGACAAGCGCTTTTTCCAGCATGTCGGTTTCGATCCTCTCGGAATCATCCGTGCGGCGTATGTGGATGTGAAAGACCGGCGCAATGCGCAAGGCGCTTCCACACTCAGCCAGCAGTTGGCGCGTGGCATGTTCCTGCGCCCCGAAAAGAGCTATCAGCGCAAGCTGGAAGAACTCATCATCACGCTAGAGCTGGAACAGAAGCTCAGCAAGAAAGAAATCTTCGAGTTTTACTGCAATCAAATCGATCTGGGGCATAAGGGCAGCTTCACCATACGCGGATTCGGGGAGGCATCGGAGGCTTATTTCGGCAAGACGCTCCGCAATGTTTCCACCGCGGAAGCCGCCATACTCGCGGGCATGGTGCAGCGCCCCAGTTACTTCAATCCGTACCGCCACCCCGAACGCATTATCGAACGCCGGAACATTGTTCTGAACCTGATGCGCCAAAACGGTTACGTCGATGACCGTCAATACGCCATCGCGATGGATACCCCTCTCAAGCTTGCCACCGGCGCGGGCGGTGAAAATTCAGACGCCCCGTACTTTGTCGACCTTCTGCATGACGAACTGCTATCCAAGTTCGGCGATTACGATTTCCAGACTCAGGCCTACCGTGTATATTCGTCGCTCGATATGGAGTTGCAGCGCGCGGCCACGGACGCGGTTCGCGCCGGAATGGCAAGCGTGGATGAGCAACTGCGTAAACAGAAGCGCTTCAAGGGAATGGTAGTTCCCGAACCCCAGGTGGCACTGATCGCGATGGATCCGCACACGGGGCAGATCAAGGCCATTGTAGGGGGCCGCAGTTATGCCGCCAGCCAGTTGAACCACATCACGTCGAAACGGCAGCCTGGGTCTATCTTCAAACCGTGGGTCTACGCGGCGGCCATGAACACCGCCATCAACGGCGGCCAGCACACCTTGACACCGGCCACTACCGTGGTGGACGAACCCACCACCTTCTGGTTCGATGGCAAGCCGTACGAGCCGGGCAACTTCATGCATGAATTTCACGGCGTGACCACTTTGCGCCGCGCGCTTGCAAAATCGATGAACATCGCCACTATCAAGGTGGCGGAAATGGTGGGATATGGTTCCGTGGTCAGCCTTGCCAAGAAAGCCGGCATTAACGATGACCTGAAAGCCACGCCATCCATGGCACTCGGTTCTTATGAATCGACGCCTCTCGAAATGGCCGGCTCCTACACGGTCTTTGCTAACAACGGCGTCTATGTCAGGCCTACGTTCGTGACTGAAATCAAGGGCAGCAACGGCCAAAGCCTGTATGAGGAACAGCCCGATACCAGGCAGGTTCTCGATCCGCGTGTAAATTACTTAATGGTCAGCATGCTGGAAGAAGTGATGCGCAGCGGCACAGCGGCTGGGGTACGGGGCCGAGGATTCACTGTTCCCGCAGCCGGTAAAACAGGAACCTCGCGCGATGGCTGGTTCGCCGGTTTCACCTCAGAGCTTCTCTGTGTGGTTTGGGTGGGCTTTGACGACAACCGCGAATTGAATCTGGAAGGTGCTCATTCCGCGCTGCCCATCTGGGCCGATTTTATGAAGCGCGCTCTTCTTTCGCGCAGCTATCGAAACGCGAAACCGTTCCCGGCCCCAGAGGGAGTTGTTTCCATCAAGATCGATCCCGAATCCGGTATGCCGGCAACGGCATTTTGCCCGGAGACCCGCTCAGAGGTTTTCATCTCTGGCAGCGAGCCGGTCGGGAGCTGCCCGCTTCACGGCGGGGCGAACCTCATGGACAGCACGAATGTTTCCGGTTGGGATGTTCCTGCAACAAAAACCCTTCCTCCCCCACCACAGGACGAGCCCGAAGCCAGCCTTCGCAGGCGCAATAACCACTCTCCTGATGATTACCAGATGGTTGCCGATAGTCCCGCAAATGCGCCTCCTAAAAAGCGCAACGTGTTCCGCCGTCTTTTCGGTAAGTAGCTTTATGATGTGATAAGTTCCAAATAGGAGCCGAAAATGGTTTCATTCGCATTCGCTTTAGGTTTAGTTGCATTCTCTCCCGCAGTGGATAACCAGAACCTGTTCGATACCTCCGCGGCACCGCGCGCCACGCCACAACCAGTGCGTCAACTTAGCACTGAACAGCGCGGCGATATCCTGATGGCCACAAAGCACTATCGCGAAGCGGTAGACACGTATCATGAAGGGCCCGCGTCATCAGCCGTGCTGCACAACAAAATGGGAATCGCATATCACCAGCTACTCAACATGTCGTCCGCCAAGAAAGAGTATGAAACGGCCATCAAGCTGGATCGCAATTACTCTGAGGCGGTGAACAACCTGGGGACGATCTACTATTCACAGAAGAGTTACCGCCATTGCATTCGTCTTTACAAGCAGGCTCTGAAAATTGCGCCATCTTCGGCCTCTATTTATAGCAATCTTGGCACGGCCTATTTTTCACGCAAAGATTATAAGAACGCCACAATCAACTACCAGCGTGCGCTGGAGCTTGATCCGGAAGTGTTTGAGCGTCATAGCCACTTTGGATCTCTCTTGCAGGAACGCACGGTTACCGAACGTGCGAAATTTCATTACTACATGGCAAAATCGTACGCACAGGCCGGTCAGCGGGATCGCGCTCTGCTCTATATCCGCAAAGCCTTAGAAGAGGGGTTCACCGAACGCAAAAAATTTATGGAAGATGCGGAATTCACGTCTCTCCGCGAGCTTCCGGAGTTTAAGCAGCTCATTGCCTCGGAACCGCGTGTATTATAAACGGCCGCTACTAGCGATTTATTTAGTCACCGGCCTCTGCTTCGAATCTTGCCAGCGCGGCAAACCCTTTGCGGGAGCTCCCCCCGTAACTGCCGTACTTCGTTTCGAAAATCTCTCGGGCAGCGCGATTGAAGATTGGCAAGGCCGCGCCCTCAGCGAGTTGCTTCAGCGCCGTTTCGGATCTAACCGCGTGCCGCACTCCTTCTCACCCTCGCCAGGCATCTCCACGGAACGCTTGGCAGCCATCGGCGCGGGAGCCACCAGAATCATCACCGGCTATTTTACGTCCAACGGCGCGTCGCTTATTGTGACCGCGTTCGCGGAAGATATCGGGACACAGAAGCTGGCGGGTCCAATTCGAGCAACAGGTTCACTTTCCGCTGTCGCTGCATCTCTAGCAAATCAGTTGGAAGGTGTTCGGCCAGCTACCCTGAACCCCGATTCCCCCGCCCTACCGGAATATTCCAAGGCACTCGACACCACTGGCCAGAAAGCCCTTCAACATTACGACCTCGCCGTGCAGGCCGACCCCGATTTTGGCCCAGCGTACTTAGGCGCGCTCCAAACCGCAGCCACGGTCGATACGGCTCGCGTGCAGCCCCTGCTCACACTTGCAGCGGCACACAGCGCTAAGTTCTCCCCGGAAGACCGGGCTTATCTGCAATTGGAATCTGCCACGCTCGCCCGCGATGCGCAAGGCCGCGTGCAAGCCCTGGCTTCGCTCGCCGCCACCAACCCGCAAGATACCGATGCGCTCAGGACCCTCGCCGACGCCGAGATGTCCAGCCACAAGGCAGCCGACGCCGCCCGGCACTATCGGCAACTAACTGCGACCGCGCCCACGGATCCAAACCTGCAAAACTTGCTGGCCTACTCCGCCCTGTTTGCCGGTGATGAACCGGTCGCGCGTGCAGCCGCTCTGGAATACCAGCATCTGCGTCCGCGGGACCCTAACGCTTTCGATACTCAGGGCGACGTTGAATTCGCCTTCGGTCATTTTGTGGAAGCCGGGAAATTCTATCTCGCCTCACCGGATCAAAATTTTCAGGATTTCTCGCCTTCCTGGAAAGCGGCTCAAGCGCGCTTCTTTGCGGGCGACGTTTCCGGGGCCAACGCCATTTTTGAGAAACATCGCGCGCTGCTGGCTTCTGCCAGCGCCCCCGCCGCTTCGTATCGTGCCGCGCATTGGAATTATCTGACAGGGCACGCTCAGCAGGCAACATCCGCCATGGCAGAGTTGGGCCGCGCGCAGACCGATCAACCGCAATGGCGCGCAATGGCCTTCACGCAAGCCGCTATCTGGGCGCTTATTGCCGGTGACCCCGCGCACGCGGCTCAGTGGTCTGATCTTGCGCTCCATCCCGCGCAGCAAGCTACATTTGCTCAAGCGGCGCTCGCGCGGTTTCTGGCTCAACCCTCCGCGGACGCCGCCACTTGGCAACGCCGCGCGGAATCCAGCTTCCACGGGCCCGATGCCGCGGCCCTGAGCCGGCTTGCTCTCGGCTACGCTCTTATCATGACCAAGGACTTTCCCGCGGCAGCCCCCGTCTGGAAAAACATCTACGATGCCACCAACGTCAACGATATGAGCACGGCTTATTTCTACGGCTGGACATTACTTGAAACCGGACATCCCACTGAGGCCGCGCCACTATTGAAGCTATATCCCATTCCTCCTCCCGGCATTGCCCCCACCTTCGATGCGCTGTACATAACCCGGCTGGCCGAGTGGCGCAAAAGCAGTTTGCGACAATAAGATTTCATGACTGTTGATATAGACGGCGTTACGCTGCACCTGGCGCATCCCGATACTCTTTCCGTCCGTTGGGTGGGTCAGGAAGAATTGATGCGCCAACTGCTGGCGGCGTGGCTAGTGGTAAGTGAGCAGGATTTTCCCATGAGTCCCCGGCTGCTTGGGAAGCCGGGCGTGGGGAAGACTACTCTTGCCTATGCTGCTGCCAAGCGCATGGGGCGGGATGTCTTTATCATGCAGGCCACGCTCGATACGCGGCCCGAAGATTTGCTAGTCACACCCGTGATTGAAGGGGAAGGCAGGCTCCGTTATGTAGCCAGCCCGCTGGTCACCGCCATGCTGCTCGGTGGCATCGTCATCCTGGACGAAGGGAATCGAATGAGCGAGAAGAGCTGGGCTTCCCTTGCGCCGCTGCTCGATAACCGCCGCTATGTGGAATCCGTAGTCGCGGGCATCAAAATCAAAGCGCACGCAAACTTCCGTCTGGTGACCACCATGAACGATGACGCGTCCACGTTTGAGTTGCCGGAATACATTCATTCGCGCCTGCAGCCTCAGATTCTGATCGATTTTCCAGAGCGTGATGAAGAGCTCATGATCCTGCGGGAAAATCTTCCGTTCGCCGAAGAACGCGTGCTGAAGTACGTTACAGATTTTCTGCAGCAGGCTCACGCCGCGGATGAGCGCTATAGCGTGCGTGACGGCATCAACATTGGCCGCTTCGCCATCAAGCTGCGCAGTCTGGCCACGGAGCCCGCTCACGAACGCGATGCTCTTGAGACCGCCATCCTTGAGATTCTGGGTGAGGAAGCGCTACGTTATGCCCGAGCCGGAACAGCACTCGTCTCCTGATCTTCCAGATTTTGCCAGCCTGCGCCGGGGCCGCTTCCTTTACTTCCCGGTAGTTCCAGGCCGACTGGAATTTGCAGTTGAGGTGCGCCGCGCCATCCTTCGGGAACAGCCTCAGGTGGTGGCGCTGGAACTGCCCGTCACACTGCGTGCCGCCTGGATAAAAGCCGCGCGCCGTTTGCCCGAAATTTCGGTGATCCTCTACCCCGATGGCGAGGACCCGGATGAGGCCGTATACGTCCCCGTGGAGCCCGCTGATCCTTTCACGGAAGCAATCCGCACCGCCATCGAAGTTGGTGCCGAGATTGTCTTCACAGACCCCGATAGCGGTAGCCGCCCTCATCTGACCGATGCCTACCCGGACACATATGCGCTGCTCAGTATTCCTCTGGCTCAATATGTTGAAAGCTATCGTGTCTATCCACAGGAGCGCACGACCGAAACCGAGCGCCATGCCGATGGAATCGCATGGAAACTGCAGGGCCTGGACCCCACAGCGCGCGTTCTCGTGGTGCTTTCGCTGAACTTGATGGACCCTGTACTTGACGCGATGGAGCGGCCGCAAGCCCAACCCATGACGCGCGAGCGCCGCGAAGGAATTGAGCTGCTGAATCCGCATCCGGGCTGCCTGGTGGAGATTCTTCAGGAATACCCCGCTCTTTCTTTTCGCTATGAGCAGTTCCGCCAATCGGGCACGGATGCGCTCACTGCTCTTGATCGCCGTTTGGAGCAGATGGCGCTTTTCCGTCTGGCTGAAAAATCCTACAAAGTGAATACAGGGGAGCGCGTGGCGCACTGGCAGCGCCGCATGCTGAACCGTTATGCTCGCAATCTGGCCCATGTAAACCATGAGCTTTGTGCCTCGCTGTTCGATCTGACTGTCTCGGCCCGCTCCGTCGTCGATGATAACTACGCGTGGGATCTTTGGGAAACAGCGGGCCGGTACCCACCTCAGAAAGAGTCTTCCGATCTGCCTACCGCGCAGCTCTCCGCCGAAGAGGTTTGGCTGGATACCAAGCGCATTCATCTGCGCCGCCGCCTTCCCAGCGCCAAACGCCGGCTTCGCCCTATTGGATTGAAGCCCCGCAAGAAAGAGCAGATTCCTGGCGAGTGGGCCAGCGAATTGAACGGCGATAGTATCTGCTCTTACCCGCCGGAAGACCTGGTCATTGAAGGCTACGGCAGATATTTGAAGAAGAAGGGGAAGAGTATTCTTTCCGAAGAACGCTCCCACACGGAAGAGTTTTCCACTTCCCTGCTGGATGGAATCGATCTGCGCGAGACGATCCGCAATTGGCACAACGGCAAGATCTACGTCAAGCAGAACGGGAAGATCACGGGTGACGTAGGTTCCGTGGTGGTCATCTTCGATGAAGATACCGCGGGCCGCTACACCTACATGACCACTTGGCTGGGCGAGCACCAGAATGAAAGCGATATGGCGTTCTATTCAACGTTCCCGTTTGAAAATCTGGTGGGGCCCGGCATCGGACGGGGCGAATACGGCGGGTTCCTGATGAGTTTGCCCGCGCGCCGCATGTACGACGTCTGGCATGATCCGGATTACGACATGGCGGAGAGTAAATCAGAACGCCTGCTGCTTGCCGCGCTTGATTATTCAGTGGAGAAGCACGTGGTTTACGTAGCTGCCAAACCGCCTCGTAGTGCGTTCCGAACCATTGCCGCGCGCTTTGATCGCACCATTATCTACATCCCCATCGGCCAGCTTTCACCCGTGACCCTCAAGAAGATCCGCGTGGTGCATGTGCTGGACGGCTACAACAAACGCGAGATCGCCAAACAATACCTCTGGTAAGAACTTACAGACGTTCATGAATGGAAAAAACCCGCCCCCCCTTTCGGGGAAAGCGGGTTTTTTCTTTTGCTGCCTGAGCTTGCCTTATTTCGGGCAGCCCATCTTGTTAACGTTGTACGTGGTGGCGTCCTTGTAGTTTGTAACGGAGGCCGGGAGCTGCGCGTTGGTCGGGACAAAGTAAACTTCGACACGGCGGTATTGAGCAGTCTTATCTGTTGCGTTTACCATCGAACCGCCGCGTTCCGCGGTCTTTGGCGTGGTGGAGGTACCGCAAAAGAACGGCTGGAAGTCTACGCCATTCTGCTTGGTGCCTTCGGCATCGATCAGGATCTGGGTCGGAGCAAAGTTCAGACAGATGCCCTTGCCGCCGCTGATGACAGCCGCTGCATTCAGAGCACGCATCTGATCCAGGCCCTTGGTCCGTTCGCGATCGGTGTTATGGCCGACGAACACAACCTTACCGGTCGGGTCCTTATCAAGATAAGTCTTGAGCTGTTCCAGCAGCAGACGCTTACCGCAATTGTTTACGCGGGAAGAGTTCGGAGCAAAGATCAGATCAGGCAGGCGGCTGGCCTTGGCGCTGGCCGGCTTGCGAACCGTGATGGTGGTGGTCGCCGTTCCGCTGCCCTTATCGTCAGAAGCGGTAGCGGTGATGGTTACGGATTTGGTCTGCTCATCGGTGTTTGAAGCATCGAACTGAACAGAGCTTGAATCGAATGTGCTGCCGTTAACGGTGCCTTCAGAGGCAGTGTAAACAGCCGGCTTGATGGGGCCGCCGCACTGGCCGTTGAAGCTAGAAGAAAGCGCGCTGGTCTGTCCCACGGTGAGGGAAGACGGGTTGGCTGTAACACTGCCATTCGGCGCGACGTAAGGCTTCACGGTCACGGTGGTGGTCGCCGTAACGTCGTTATAACCGGGGTTGCGCGCGGTAACTGAAATGGTAGTGGTCGCAGTCGGCGTGAACTGGTAAGTGGTGGTGCCGCTTACAGGCTGGCCATTGACCATCCACGCGAGGGTTGCACCGGTGACGCTTGAAGTGGAGCTGATGGTGACACTTTCACCCGCGCAAACTTCAATCGGGCTCGCACTCAAGGAGAAATTGAAATCGCGGATGACAACCTTCTCAACTTCCTTCACCTTCTCGACCACTACTGGCGGAGGACCGTAACCGAAACGGTAGCCAACACCGACGGTGATCTGAGCACCGTTTTGTGTGCCACCCGGCTGAATGTACACCGAGCCTAGACCGGTGGAAAGACCCGGCAAATTGAAGTGGGGGTTGCGGGTAAAAATACCGCGGCCGTCGGCGCGTAAGGTAATGCGCTTGCTCGCGTTGTACTTAAAGCCCAGGCCGTAAACTAATGCCGGGCCGTCTGAGTTATCCAACTGGTTGAGGTGGAAATAGCTGTATGGCAGAGCCGTGGATTGCGCCTGCGACCTAGCGTTCTTAGTCACCCAGAAATACTGGTACGCCGCGCCGACCGTCAAGAACGGGCGAAACTTGCTCTGCGGACCGGTCAAGTACACCATCGGTCCAAGGAACACCTGGCCGTTACGGCCGCCCAAACCCACCGACTGGATACCTACTGGGCTACCAGCGGAAACGCCCAACTGCAGGTTGTTTTCAGCCCACGCCGTCCAGGCTACTTCCATACCAAAATGCTTGGCTAAATCCGCATCGAAGCGCACTCCGAACGCTGGGCCTTCTTCGAGGTAATTCGGATTGTTTGTGTGTTCCTGGTTCAGTCTCCAAAACTGAATGCCTCCGAAGACACCCACTTCAAAGCGCGGCGCGTTGATGAAGTCTTCCGAGTTCGACATCATCATGCCCCCGGACTTCGTGGATCCGCTCTGCGCCAGCGCGCCGCCGGATAAACTTAGTAAAATCGCTGAGGCCAGCAGCGGAGTAGTAAAGCCTAATCGTCGTATTTTCGTCATTTGTTTTCCTGTCGGGCTAATCTTGAAATCTCCATTCCTATGGCGTCATGTGCTTTGCGCCCGCTGAAAATATGTCTAGCGGAAGGGTAAAAATCCCCTGGTGCTTGGTCAATGCATAGACCCGGCTGGGCTCTCTCGGAAGCACGTTAAGTTCCACAATCGAATGGATTGCGCTCAGCGCTCCAGAGATACGCCTCCAGTGGTGCCCTTGATCGGCGCTCTCGAAGATGTCTCCGTAGTAAGCCGCAAGCACTCCGTCGGGGTTGCCGGGAACCCGAATTAACGCACTTACAGTGATCTTCTCGAGGCCTCCGTACGCCGACTCCCAGGAGCTACCCAGGTCGTCGGATTGCTTCAATCCGGTAGAAGTAGCGGCCAAAATTCGACCGCTTGGAAACTGGACTAATCCGTACACCTGAGGTTTTCCAGGCAGCGCGGTCATCGCTTCCCACGAATTACTTCCATCTTTGGAAACGCCGATTCCATTTGTGGAAACCACTGCTATGGTGTTCTCAAATAACGAGATAACCGATAAAATTCGAGTTGCGGTTCCGAACCACTCAATCCGCTTCCAGGTCTTCCCTTGGTCGCTGCTTCGGAAAACGCCTGTTTCCGTACCGAGCAGGATTCCGTCCGGCTGGCCCGGCAACGGAAGGACAGAGGTAAGCCTTCGGGCTCCAGCGGGAGCAGCGGAGCGAAACCAGGTTTTTCCGTAATCGGCTGACTTAAGAAAAGCGTTATAACCCGCCGCATAGAAATGCCCTGGCTGTTCAGGCACGGCTGCAATTTTTAGCACCTGTTCGCCTTGCAGCGCTGCCGGCGTGCCCACCCGTTCCCAATTCAACGCCGCGTCCGGATCCAAACGAAACACACCTCCCGTTTGAGATTCGAATATGGACGTTGTATATAAACTCGTTCCGTCAGTCCCAAACGCTGAGAATGGCCGGTTGCAAAGACCCGTGTTCACTTCGGTGAGCGAATCGCCATGGTCCTCACTTCGCAAAACACCGTGCTGATCCGTTGCGACCCAGATGTGCCCTGGCTGCTCTTTATCGAACGCGATAAAACGGCTGGCATCGTCAGAAAGCTTTCTCCATGTCACGCCACTGTCGCTAGAACGAATCAAACCACCGGTAGTCCCCGCGAACACGATGGAAGGGTCGTTCGGATCCTGCGCGACAACATAAGTCCGGTACGAGGCTCCTTTCGCGCCCTCCATCTTGGACCAAAGCCCCGCGGCATTGGTGCTCTTATAAATTCCGCTACAGGCCGTAGCAAATACATGTTCGGGATTTTTCCAATCCACCTGCATGGAAAATACGTCCGAATCGTCCAGCATTCCGGAATGGACAGAGTGCCAAGTCGCACCGCTATCGTTCGATTTCCAGGGCAAATGCGGTGTGCCCGCGTAAATAATGTTCTTCTCTTTCGGATGGAAAGCCAGCGAGACCACCGGCTGCAGCTCGCGATTCTCCACAGGCGAAATGCGCCGCCAGTTCTTGCCGCCATCATCGGTAAGGTGAATTCCATCGCGGGCACCCGCGACAATCACACTCGAATCGGCTTGCCAAACCGCCAGCGACCAGATCTCCTGTCCGCGCAGCCCTGGCATATGCTCCCAGGACTTCCCTTGATCGGCGCTCCGGTAAAGACCATTCAGTTCCGGCGCATCGCTCGCGATACCTACCAGGTAATTGCCCGCTGAATCGACCACCAGCGCGTGCAAGACAGATCGTAACGAGGGAGCAAACGCCAGCGGTGCCCAGTGATCGCCGCGGTCAGTGGAACGAAACAAAAGCGCGTTGCTGGTACCCGCCAGCAGCACACCCGGATGGACCGGGTCCACCTGAATCGTGTTTGTCGCGCCACCAAACGGTCCAATTGCCTGCCATTGAGCAGTCACGGGCATAGCAAGGGCGAGAAGGCAAACAGTTACACGAGACACTCGATTACCAGTGTGTCAGAAGCGCAGCTTTGTATCCAGCAAATCACCGGTATGATTTGTCTTATTAGTCGGCTTTCACACGCGGCAGGCCTTGGCTTCAAATTGCTGCCGCACTCGCCTGCCGCACGGCACTGGCTTGCCGCAAAAGCCAATATGCGTTAAATTTTGATGCAGACGGCTTTCTTTTGCGTGTAGAGTTCCAGAACGTCGTGGCCCATTTCCCTGCCCCACCCCGATTGCTTATACCCGCCGAATGGCAGCGCGGCATCGAAAATATTGAAGCAGTTGATCCAGACAGTACCTGCCTGTATGGCGTTGGCAAGACGGTGAGCCTTGCCCAGATCATTCGTCCAGATACCGGCGGCCAAACCGTACATGCTCTCGTTCGCGCGCGGCACAAGCTCCTCCATCTCAGTAAACGGAATGGCCGTCACCACGGGGCCAAAAATCTCTTCCTGCACTACCCGGCTCTCATGCGGCATCCCCACGAAGACGGTGGGCTGCACAAAATAGCCTTTGTCACCGTGCTTGGCTCCGCCGGTGATCGCTTGCGCGCCTTCTAAACGGCCCGCGTCGAAGTAGCCGCATACCCGGTCCATCTGCTCTTGCGAAACCAGCGGTCCCATGTCGCTATTCGGATCGATGCCCGGCAAAACGCGAATCTTCCGCGCGCGGTCGGCGACTCCTTCCACCACCTGATCGAAGACCTGCTTTTCGATATATAGCCTTGATCCGGCGCAGCAGACCTGCCCCTGGTTAAAGAAAATTGCGCTTGCCGCGCCCGCGATGGCTTGGTCCATATCTGCATCGCGGAACACAATGTTCGGGCTCTTGCCGCCCAGTTCCAGCGATACCTTTTTCAAATTGCCGGATGCCGCCTGCAGCACCAGCTTGCCTACTTCGGTGGAACCCGTAAAGGCCACCTTATCCACGCCGGGATGGGCCGCAAGTGCGGCACCCGCTTCCCCATAACCGGGAACAATGTTGACGACGCCTTCCGGGAATCCGGCTTCCACAATGAGTTCACCCAAGCGCAGCGCGCTCAGCGGCGTCTGCTCGGCGGGCTTCAAAACAACGGTGCAGCCCGTTGCCAGAGCCGGGCCCATCTTCCAAGCGGCCATCAGCAGCGGAAAATTCCAGGGAATGATCTGTCCCACCACTCCCACGGGCTCGCGCCGGGTGTAGGCCATGTACTGCGCTCCGGGCGTATAAGGCACGGAGAGCGGAATGGTGTTGCCTTCAATTTTGGTGGCCCACCCTGCCATATAGCGGAATAGATCGGCCGCCAGGGGCACGTCGGCCGCGCGCGCAACTGTCAGCGGCTTGCCGTTATCGAGCGATTCGAGTTCCGCGAACTCTTCCAGGTTTTTCTCAATCAGATCGCCCAGCTTCCAGAGCAGGCGGCCGCGCTCAGAAGGGCTCATGCTGGGCCAGGGACCAGTGCGGAAAGCCTTGTTCGCGGCCCTCACCGCTAAATCGATATCCCGCGCGTCGCCTTCCGCCACGTGCGCGAGCACCTCGCCGGTGGCGGGGTTATACACCTCAAAAGTCTTTCCGGAAACAGACTCCACCCAATTGTTTGCGATCAACATACGCTTGGGAGTTTTCAAAAACTGCGCGGTAAGCGGCCCGGCGGGCATCTGCGTGGTTGCCATGTATGACTCCTTCAGTCAGCCGTATTATATACGCCGCTAC
>JAYTGM010000043.1:0-7747 GCA_043733425.1 Terriglobia bacterium | reverse complement strand
AGGGGAAGGCGAAGACATCCATGCTGGCGTAAGCCTCGGCTAGCGGCACTCCGCTCAAGACGCCTGTAAAGACGGCTTGCCGAAGATTCTGTTCCAGCCACCCGCGCTGGCTGCCCTGGCCCACAATCAGGAAGCGCAAGCCGCGCAGCCCTGAAGATTCAAGTTGCCGCTCAATATCAGCCAGCACGCGCACATTTTTCTCAGGGCTCAGGCGGCCCACGTATCCGACGGTGAATACATCATCCGTCCGGTGGCGGCGCTGGGGCGAATACAGATTAGTGTCCACGCCGCGCTGCATCAGAAAGGTGGGCTTGTGAGTGCTCTGTTTCAGCATGGCAATCAGCTCCGGATTGGGGGCCAGCAGCACCCGTGCGGCTCCGTAGAACAAATTGAGCAGCTTGAGCATCCAGCGTTCGGATACTGCGCCCGCTTTGAGAGCCCAGGGCTTGGGAATGATGGTGCCCAGGATGCGTTCCAGCCGACGCGCGCCAAACTCATGCAGGTCGGTGTGCCAGCTTGCCACCAGAGGCACGCCCAGATTCCACGCAAGAATCGCTCCCAGAAGACCGCAATCGCCTGGCCCGGTGATATGGATCAGATCCGGCTGGAAGCGAACCAGTTCGCGCCGCACACGCGTGAAATGGCGGGGAGACAGCACGTCAAAGTACATCCCTGCATCCAGCGGCACAGAGGCCAGGCTGCGTTTCAGTTCTATCGATGTGTAGGCACCATCGTTCTGAACCCTTGTTACCGGCCCCGCGTGTACGCTAAAAAAGGGCAACCCGCGCTTGCGCGCAAAGCCATCCAGTTGGCGGCTGGTGAGCGCGACCCCGTTCACTTCATGGAAGCAATCCGTGAAGAATGCAACGCGGGGTGGCGTCTGCAACATTGTTCACTATCATCGCAAGATAAACAAACAAGCCGTTCCAACTTTTGAAGAGCTTAGGGTGTCATATGTTAGCGTAAGGAAACAGGAGAGAGATTGACGTTTGTTGCTGTATTTACAACGCTTTTGGCGCAGGTGAGTTACAAAGAGATCGCGAGCGGCATGTCGCCTCTCTCGCTGGGCGTGATCGCATTACTTCTCATCTTTTCCATACTTTCCTGGACCGTCATTTTTTCGAAATGGAGCACACTGCGGCAGGCGCGTGCCGCAGACACCCGGTTCTTGCGGGCGTTTCGAAAAGCTTCCGGCCTGGAGGCCATGATGGTAGCCAGTGAGCAATTCCGTCCGGCGCCCATGGTGGGAGTTTTTGAATTCGGCTATGAAGAAATCAGCCGGCAGGTGAAGGCGCGCAGCACCATGACGAACAAACTTGCCCTGGAACGGACGCTGCAACTAGCCGCGAATGAAGAGGTGGCTAAGTTCGAACAGAATATGAGTTGGCTTGCCACCACGGCGAGTGTCAGCCCGTTTATTGGTTTATTCGGCACGGTTGTTGGGATTATCCGGTCATTCCATGGGCTTGGCGAGCAGGGCGCGGTGAGCTTGCGCGCCGTGGCTCCCGGTATTTCTGAAGCCTTGGTTGCGACTGCGGTTGGTCTTGCGGCGGCGATACCTGCTTATATTGCGTACAACTATTTCAGCGCCTCGATTCGTGAAATGGGTGCCCGCCTGGATGATTTCGCGCTGGAGTTTATGAATCTGGCGGAAAGAAGTTTCGGGGATTAGGCCATGGCCTTTTCTTTTTCGAGCGGTGGCCGGGGGCGGCGTGGCGGGTCGTCGATGGCTGAGATCAACGTCACGCCCTTTGTGGATGTCTTATTGGTGCTCTTGATCATCTTTATGATCACGGCGCACGTTGTGGAATTCGGAATTGAGGTGGACGTCCCGAAGACCAAGACAGTCAAAGAAAGTAACAAGGAATTGCCCATCATTATCATCAGCAAAACCGGCCTGGTGTATCTAAACAAAGACGAAATCAACGTGAACAATCTCGCGGCAGTGGTCCGCGACAAGTACGATACGAAAAAAGGCGTTTATCTTCGCGCCGACAAAGAAACTCCGTGGGACCCGATTGCGAAGGTGATGTCCATCTTAGGGGACGCCTCGATTGGTGTAAATGTGGTGACGCAGCTCGAAGAGAAGGCCCGGTAGCCGCATGCCGCATTCCGATATTCTCGCTCAGCGGCAGCCTCTGGGTAAGCCGCTCGCTGGGTCTGTTGCCGCTCATGTGGGGATTGCGGGAGCGCTGCTGTTGAGCTATGTTTTAAAACCGCCGGTGGAAACCTTTGGGGAAAAGACGGCTTCTTCCGGTTCCGTGGGAATTAACATCATGAAGACGATTCCCATCCCTCAGCGCGACGGGCGTATCAACAAGCTGGCGCACGATACGCAGTCTGTTGTGCCGCAGGCACCGCCTAAAAAGCAGGAGCTTACGAAGGCTCCGCCGCCCGACCCCAAGGCGATCCCGATCCCCAGCCGCAATGCCCTAAAAAAGCCGGCTCCCCAAAGTGCAACGCGTGATATCTATAAGCCGCAGCCGTTGCGGCCAAACCAGTTGGCATCCACTACGCCTGAAGCATTGAAATCGCCTAATTTTGCGATGCAGGGCGCGGGTGGCGTGGGGATTGGGGAAAACACCACGCTCGGCACCCGCTTCGGCTACTACGTGGACCTGATGCGCCGTCAGATTGCTTCGAAATGGAATACGGGCGGTATGCCGAATGATGGCCGCAAAGTGCTGCTTACGTTTTCCATCCTTCGCGATGGAACCGTGGAAGGAGTCCGCGTGGCCCAGCCCTCTGGAAACTATTCGCTGGATACTTCGGCGCAACGCGCGGTTCTGGAAGCCAGCCCGCTCCCGCAATTGCCGCAGGGTTATCAACAAAATTCCGCACAGGTTGAATTATGGTTCCAAGTAAAATAATCCGCTCTCTTCTATTGGTCCCGTTCGCGGCCGTCCTCGCTTTCGGGCAGGGTAATCTCATCCAGAGTGTCATCAACAAAGGTGGCGGCAAACCGAATCTGGCCGTCACGGATTTTCGCGGCTCCGGTGGCGCACAGCCGCTGATGGATGCTTTTAACGGCACCCTGTATAGCGATCTTGAAACATCGGGTCTGTTCAACATGGTTTCGAAGAGTTTCTATCCTCTTCAGAATCCGCAACGGCCAGAGGAGTTGAAGCCCACAAGCGGCCAGGGCCTGGCGCTGGCGGATTGGGCGGGCACACCGGTGAATGCAAACTGGCTGGCGTTCGGTTACAACTCCGTGCAAGGCGGCCAGCTGGTTCTCTACGGCTATTTATATGAGACGTCGCAAAAAACCGCGGAGAGCGCGCAGGCCATTGGTAAGCGCTATTTCGGAGCCATCGATGAAGGCGGCGCGCGCAAGGTGGCGCATGAATTCGCAGCCGATATCATCGCCAAGTTCGGTGGCGGTTCTCTGATTGGAAGCCACATCTATTTTGTAAGGGAGAACGGTCGCACGAAGGAAATCTGGCAGATGGATTACGACGGCCAGAACCAGAAGCCGCTCACGCATTCGGGCAGCCTTTCCATTATGCCGGCGGTTTCGCCGGACGGCACCAAGCTGGCGTATACCAGTTTCGCTTCCGGCACTCCCAAATTAAGCCTGATCTCTACTGAATCCGGCCGGCCATTGCGCTTTTATAACCAGGAAGCTTCCTTGAATGCTACGCCCAGCTTTTCACCGGATGGCAATACGCTCTATTACGCGTCTTCCGCAAGCGGGCTTGCGCAAATTTACGCGGCTAATCTGGACGGTACAAACTTCCGCCGCATCTCGGTTTCAAAGGCCATCCAGGTGGAGCCCAAGGTAAACCCGAAAGGTGGCGTGATCGCCTTCGTGGCCGGACCGGGACACCAGCAGATTTACCGGATGAATACGGAGGGCGCGGATATGGAGCGTTTGACTAATGGCGAAGGCGAAGCTTCGAACCCGGCGTGGTCGCCCGATGGACGCCTGCTGTTGTTCGCCTGGACGCGCGGTTATGCCACGGGCGGTTTCAACATATTCTTGATGGACCCTTCCACGCGCGAATACGATCAACTCACCAGCAATGCGGGCCGCAATGAAAACCCCAGTTGGGCCCCGGACGGCAGACATATTGTATTCACATCGAACCGGACGGGCAGCTTTCAGATTTATTCCATGCTGGCGGACGGATCGCAATTGCAGCGCCTGACAAGCGCCGGTGTCAATCGGTCTCCCGTCTGGGGAAAGTAAACCCGGAAACTTTTAAAGATCCTAAGAAAAGTACCTACAATAAAAGGCGTACGAAGAGGATGGATAACGAATGAGAATGAATCGGACTGCCGGAATCATCTGCTTGGCTGCGGCGCTCGCTTTAGGCACGTCAGCTTGTAAGAAGAAGACCCCGATTGTGGCACCGACAGCGCCAATCGGGCCGGACAAGTCCGACTTGGTAGACCCTAACGCCGGAAAAGTGAAACCCACGATTCTGTCATTTTCGGTTGAGCCATCTTCCATAGAAAGGGGCCAATCGGCGACTTTGCGCTGGTCAGTCAGCAACGCGAATGCAGTTTCCATCGACAACGGAATCGGGGAGGTACAGGGCGCTGGCACGCGCCGGATTACGCCGACCGAATCGACGACGTACCGTCTGACGGCGGCAGGGCCGAATGGGACTATTTCAGGAACCACCACAGTCAACGTGACCGGAGCCGCTCCGACCAACACCGGTCTTGCCAACGCCGGCACTTTCGATCAGATTGTGAATTCCCAATTGAGCGATGCGCTTTTCGATTACGACGGGAACACGATTCGGGCCGACGCGCAGCAAGCGCTCAACAAAGACGCCGATGTGCTGAAGAAGATTTTCGCTGATTTTCCGAACCGCAGTGTGATTGTGGAAGGACATTGCGATGAACGCGGTTCGGCGGAATACAACCTGGGGTTAGGCGACCAGCGCGCCTCTTCCGCGAAGGCATACCTGGTACAACTGGGCGTAAGCGCCGACCGTTTAAAAACAGTTAGCTACGGCAAAGAACGTCCGCAGTGCACGGAAGCGAATGACGATTGTTACCAACGTAACCGCCGCGCTCACTTTTCGGCCGCGCAGTAACTAAGGAACGAACATGAACATCTCCCGTTTCGCATTAGTCTGTACTGCTCTGCTTGCCGCCGCGCCGGCCTTTCCAGCGAACAAGGAAATGATTGAACTGCAGCGCGACGTGGCGCAGTTGCAGGAGCAGACGCGTCTTTTGCAGCAATCGATCGATACGAAGATGGCGCAATTGCAGGTGCTGGCGCAGCAATCGCTGGATGCCTCAAACCGGGCCAACATTTCGGTTGCTGACTTGGCGCGTTCAGTACAAGCGAGCGGCGCGGACATCGGCAAACAGGTGCTGCAGCCTATGGCCGCGCTCAGTACCCGCATTGATGGCATGGCGCAGGATCTGCAATCCCTGCAGGCGGGCGTTGCCGATCAAAGCGCGCGCATGGCGAAAATTCAACAGCAACTTGTAGATTTGAAGAACGCGATGTCCACCATGCCTGCGCCCGGTTCGGCTCCCGTAACTTCTGGCAGCGCGCCGCCCCCCAGCATGCCGCCTGTTGCGGACCCCACGGCACCGCCAATTTCCGCTTCGCAGCTCTGGCAGAATGCCAAGCGCGATATGGACAGCGGGAATTCCGATCTTGCTCTGAATGAATTTCAGGATTATCTGAAGTTCTACCGAACCACCGACCTTGCGCCCAACGCGCAATTCAATATCGGCCAGATTCATTACACGCAACACAAACTGGATTTAGCAGTAAAAGACTTCGATCAGGTTTTGGAAGCGTTCCCCACAAACCCAAAAACGCCGGACGCGCATTACATGAAAGGGCGCGCATTGATTCAACTGAGCCAGCGTAACGAAGCCGCGCGCGAATTTACAGCGGTGGTGACGCAGTTTCCCTCCAGTGCCGCGGCCGCAACCAGCAAAGCCGCACTAAAGCAATTGGGCATGAATCCGCCGGCAGCGGCAGCACCCGCTCCAAGCCGCCGCCGCAGGTGAAGTTCGCGGCTTTCTTGATCGCGTTGCCGCTGCTTGCATCACCAATGAGCGCGGCCTTGCACTCTTACACCGGCACCACGCCCCACCTTGATGGCATCCTCTCGCCGGGCGAGTGGACCGATGCCACTTCTTTCGCCGGTACCCAGGGTTGGACGAACACGTTTACCAAGACCACCGATCCAAAGGACCTCTCAGTGAAAGGCTGGGTGAAGCATGACGGCACCCACCTCTATTTCGCTTTCGATGTGACGGACGATGTGCTGTACGGGATCGATACGCCGCGCTGGTTGCCAGATGAAAATCCGCTGGCTCATGAACTGACACAGAAGGGCTATCCGTGGTTCGGCGATGAGATAGAACTGCTCATCAATGCGGCGAACAAATGGGTCGCGAACGAAGGCGCAGCTGGTGACGGCTCTTCCTGGCAGATGGTCTGCAATCTGACCAAATCGCGCAAGGGCGGCATAGGTACAGGCGGCCTGCTGGAAGGCGAGCCGCGAACGAAGCAGACTGCCTGGGACACTTACCGCCGCTGGATCGATACGGGCGCGCAGCAGGCTGTCGCCAAGCCCAAACCCGGCGGTCACGGTTACATCATCGAATGGGCCGTGCGCTTTGACCCGTGCCTGGAATACGCGCCTGGTAAGTTCTACAATGCCGCGCGCGATCTGACTGTCGGCCTGAATATCGCGGTGGGCGATCTGGACCGCAAAGAAGATGGGCGTGGAAATTTCGGCAACTTCCACCATGAAGACTGGCTCTCCGGCGGCCCCAAGACACGCACCGATTTGCGCGATTGGACCACGCTGACGCTGCACGCGGGGAAGAAACCATGACCGGCACTCCCGATACTTACGCTTCTTTCGCGCTTCTTGTGACGGCAACGGCGCTGCAGCCAGAATGGAGCGAACTAGAAGCGGCTCAGGCCTGCGAGGCGGCCAAACGGCTTGGGCTTGGCTCCGTGACTGTGCGCCCCTGCGATATCGATGTAGCGGTGCGCATCTTGGGTAACTCAACCGTTGCGCCGGGCAGCACTGCGGGGTTCCCTCACGGAGGTGCGAATACCGGCGTGAAGCTCTACGAAGCGCGCGATTTGCTGCGCCGCGGCGCGCGTGGAATCGATATGGTGATCAGCCTTTCAAAGCTGCGCTCCCGCCAGTTTCAATACGTCGACATGGAAATCATGCAGATGTCGGAAACCTGCCGCAAGGGAGGCGCGGTTCTGCGCGTAACGCTCGAAAGCGGATATCTCACTGACGAGCAGAAGATTGTTGCGTGCCGCATCTGCGGCCGCGCCGAAGTGGCGGTTGTGAAAACAGCGACGGGTTTCGGGCCACCAGCAGCGGCTTCTGATATTGCTTTGTTTCGCATGCACCTGCCAGAGGACGCACTTGTTGAAGCTGCCTCAGTAAATACGCTGGCTGCTGCTTTGCAAGCGTTTGAGGCTGGCGCGGCGCGGTTAAGTACTGCCTTACCGGCACCTCTCCTGGACGAGTGGAAGAAGCATCTTGCCACGCGGGAGCCAGCCGTAACTTAGTGCTGATATCCTGATTCAACTGGCAACGATGTCGCGCAAGCGGGTACTTCCGAAGATTTGTGTTGCGCTTGGATTTCCGGACGTAAAGACATTGCTCGAAGAAGCGCGGCGTGAAGCTTCGGCGGGTGAAGCATTTCTGGAATTTCGGCTTGACTATTTGGACCGTCCCGAAGCGGGTGCCGAAGCGATTAGCGGTTTTTTGCGCGAATTCCCCGAGTGCCTTTT
>JAYTGM010000042.1:0-19040 GCA_043733425.1 Terriglobia bacterium | reverse complement strand
TTTTCCACTTCACGGGCGCCAAGTTCCGTGCGGCAGTAACGAAGCGGCACCTCGCCTGATAGCGCGGCTTTAGGAGTAAGCAGCCATTGCACAGCGGGCGCGACTTCCCATTCGAATAGAGCAACGGCTTTTTCAAAGACGGAAGCCACCCGCACCAGGCGGTCCGATTCGTCAGCCGTTAATTTCCCCGTCACTTTCCTGCGGGCCAGCGTACGCTCTGGAATGCTGATGATGGCACCGATTTCGAAGATGGACTGGCGTGTGAACCGAGCCAGAATTTCCAGGCTTTCAAACGGAAGCCCTTCTTCCACCTGATGGATCAGTTCGGGCGTTTCTTTGATGGTAAGACCGATACTGGACCCCATGGCCCCGCGATGCAGCAGTTCAGTGGGTGTGGTGAAAAGCGTTCCCATGTACAGAAGATAGCATCATGGTCTGCCATTTTGCAATCGCGAACCGCCAAGTGGCAGGCTCGTCAGAAATGCATACCGCCGTTGGCCATGAGCACTTCGCCTGTAATGAAGTCACTGAGCGGTGAACAAAAGAAGAGGACCGGACCCGCCGCTTCCACGACAGTGCCGGGGCGGCCCAGGGGCGACGCGGTCTTTACAGCTTCCAGAAGCGCCGGCTGCACGCCGATCTTGATTTCGCGGCCGTGCATGTGAAGCGGT
Organism: Terriglobia bacterium; assembly: GCA_043733425.1. Classification (GTDB taxonomy): domain Bacteria; phylum Acidobacteriota; class Terriglobia; order Bryobacterales; family Bryobacteraceae; genus JALYXI01. The sequence goes on along the minus strand of JAYTGM010000042.1, from coordinate 18,369 downwards.
TCCGCTCCGGCCGTCATCGGTTGGGTGAGCCGTGTTTCAATGAGCCCGAAACCAACGCAATTCACGTTGACGTTGTACCGGCCCCATTCTCTGGATAGAACGCGCGTGAGCCCGATGACCGCGGCTTTGCCGGAACCATAACCTGCTTGCCCCGCTCCGCCATCCGTTGCGGCTATGGAGGTGATATTCACTACCTTCCGCATGGTCCGCACACCCATGGCAGCTTCACGCTTTGCGGTCTCGCGAAGATAACCGGAAGCTGCGCGCAGCACGCGAAAGGGAGCGGTGACATGAATATCCAGCATGGCCTGGAACTGTTCATCCGTCGTCTTCTGGATGACGTTGTCCCACGTGTAACCCGCGTTATTCACGATGATATCGATGGCGCCGCGTTCAGCGATGGTGCGGTCCACCAGATGTTGCGGGAATTCAGCGGCGGTGATATCGCCGGGGATGGCGAGAGCGTTAGACCCGAGCGCCTCCGCGGTTTCGCCCGCTGGACCAGGATCGAGATCGTTCACAACAACCGTTGCGCCGGCTTTTGCGAGTTGAATCGCGATCGCGCGCCCAATGCCCCGCCCCGCCCCGGTGACGATTGCGATTTTGCCCGAGAGATCGATCACCGCAGAAGGTCTTCCAGTTGCACCCGCGTACCGGTTTTCTCGTCGCGATACTTCACAATCACCGGCGTATAGATGGAGATGCCCCACTCCTTACCCGGCCCGTTGGTTACCGCACGGCTGCCTGAAATTACCACGGCGCCTTCCGGAATCACCAGCGGCGAATCTTCTGTTGCGCGGTGGATCACATTTCGCGCCAGATCGTACACCGGAGTGGAGCGGTTCAAAATTGTGCCTGTGCCCAGCACGGCTCCGCGCTTCACGATGGTGCCTTCATACACGCCACAGTTGCCACCCACCAGACAATCGTCTTCCAGAATCACCGGCATGGCCCCCACCGGTTCCAGCACCCCGCCCAACTGCGACGCGGCACTGATATGGCAATTGCGCCCCACTTGAGCGCAGCTGCCCACCAGCGCGTGGCTATCCACCATGGTGCCATCGCCCACATAGGCACCGGCGTTAATGTACATGGGCGGCATGCACGTCACGCCTTTCCCGATGAAGCAGCCATCACGGATCGAAGACCCGCCCGGCACGATGCGTACGCCGGATTCGGCTGTGAATTGCCGCACGGGATAAGTATCTTTATCGAAGAAGGGCTGCTTAGCGCGATCAATGGATTGATCCACAATCACGCCCATGCGGAAACCCAGTAGGAGTCCTTTTTTTACCCAGGTGTTCACGCGCCATCCGGTCGGCGAAGCGGCATCGGGCTCGGCCGCGCGTATGCTGCCTTCGTTCAGCGCGGTCTTGAACCGGAAGAATACCTGCTGATCCGCAACGTGATAGAACTCAGGCTTCGCTTCGTATAGCTCTTCAATTTCATTTTGCAAGGCCCACGCTCCTCAATACCTGTTGAATTTTTTGCAAGCTCTCCGCCCTGGGTGGCACCATGGGCAGACGGAACACGGGATTGAGCCGGCCCATCAAGCCCAGGGCTGCCTTGACGGGTATCGGATTCGATTCTATGAAGTTGATCTCCATCAATGGAAGATACTGCCGCTGCAGCTTGCGGGCTTCTGCAAAGTTGCCGTCCAGGCAGAATTGCACCAGCTTCGACATGGGGCCGGGAATTTCATTCGACGCTACGGAGATGGTTCCGTGCCCACCCAAAGCAATGACGGGCAGCGTAATCGCGTCGTCTCCAGAGAAGACCAGGAAGCCTTCGGGAACCTGATGAATCACGGAAGCCATCTGCGAGACATTGCCCGATGCTTCCTTCACGCCGATGATATTGGGAATAGCAGCAAGCCGCGCGAGTGTCGCCGGTTCCACATTCACTCCCGTGCGCCCCTGCACACTATAGACCACCAGCGGAATGCTAATCGATTCCGCAATCGCTTTATAGTGCTGATAAAGCCCTTCCTGCGTTGGCTTGTTGTAATAGGGCGTTACCGAAAGAATTCCCTGTGCCCCGATTTTTTCAATTTCGCGAGCCAGCGCAATCACTTCCACCGTGTTGTATCCGCCCGCACCGGCAAGCACCGGAACCTTGCCACGCGCCTCTTCCACCGCAATAGCGACAACGCGCAAATGTTCTTCACGGGTAAGGGTGGGGCTCTCGCCGGTGGTGCCGCAAGGAACCAGAAAATGAATGCCTTCTTCAATCTGCCAGCAGATCAAGCTGCGCAGTGCAGCTTCATCGATCGATAAATCCGGCTGGAACGGAGTGACTAATGCCGTGCCGCAGCCGGTAAACGCGGCGGGTGAAACGCTCATGAGAATAGAACCTCTTCGAAAGTATGAAAGCCTTGCTTCCCGGCGATCCACTGCGCGGCTTTCAGGGCGCCGTGTGCAAAACCTTCGCGGCTGCGCGCGGTGTGCCGCAGAGTGATTGTATCGGCCGCTGAATCGAACCCAATTTCGTGCGTGCCAGGCACCTTGCCTACGCGATTGGAAGCAATATCGATCTGTTTGGAATAACCCGCGCTCCGCATTCCTTCCACCAGCTTCAGCATGGTGCCGCTGGGCGAATCCTTCTTTGCGGAATGATGTATTTCCCACGCCCACGCTTCGTAAGCAGCGTCGTCTTTTAAAAGCCGCGACGCTTCAGAAACAATCCGTGAAAAGACCGCGACACCGACAGAATAATTCGGGCTCCAAACCATACCCGTGCCGTGCCTGGCGATACTGGCCTGCACCGCGGGAAGATGTTCAAGCCATCCGGTTGTGCCCTCCACCAGATGAATCCCGGCGCGGGCAAGCTGCTCCACCGTCGCGGGGACTGCGCCCGAAACGGAAAAATCGATCGCCACCGGGGTCCCCTGAAGCGCCGCAATTTCTTCCGTGTTCTCAATACGCGCCGTCACCGTGAAACCATACTCCGGTGCCAGAGTATCCAGAAGCTTGCCCATCTTGCCGTAACCGATCAGAGCAAGGTTCATGCAAACACCCGCGGATCGATCTCCCGAAAAAATTCATTGTGCAGAGCCGAAACCGCAACTTTCAAATCTTTCTCCGCTACCACAACGCCGATATTTAAGAGCGAAGCACCCTGGGAAATCATTCTCACATTCACCGCCTCCAGCGCTTGGAATACGTGGAGCGAAACTCCCGGTGTATGGCAGATGTTCTCGCCCACTAAACAAATGATCGCCTGTTCTCGCTCCACTGTCACCTCCGCAAACTGCTCCAGCTCGGCAAGAATCGGTGCAATCCGGCTGGCGTCATCAATGGTTAAAGACACACTCACTTCAGAGGTAGCCACCATATCCACCGAAGTTTCGAAACGGTCGAACACTTCAAAGATCCGCCGCAAGAAACCGTGCGCCATAAACATACGCGATGAGTGGATGTTGACCAGCGAAACGCCGCGCTTGCATGCAATCGATTTCACGGTGTTGCCGCAATGAACTGTGTCGCTGACAATACGAGTCCCTTCCACGTCGGGCCGGCGCGAATTTAGAATCAGTACAGGAATATTCTTTTCAACGGCTGGCACAACGGTTGCCGGATGAAGCACTTTCGCGCCGAAGTAGGCCAGTTCCGCGGCTTCGGCAAACGATATTGTTCGCACGCGATGGCCGCCAGGAACAAGAGTCGGGTCAGCGGTGAGCATCCCGTCCACGTCGGTCCAGATTTGAATTTCTTCCGCGCCAATACCCGCGCCCACAATGGATGCGGTGAAATCAGATCCGCCCCGGCCCAGGGTGCTGGTGGTCCCTTCCGCTGTCGCCGCGATAAAGCCGCCCATCACCACAACGTGATCCTGAGCGGCCGGGATCACGTGATTGGCTAACCGGGCGTAGGTTTCCGGATAAAGAGGCGCGGCTTGTGTATGGCGATGGTCCGTCACAATCAATTGCCGTGCGTCCATGTGCAGTGCCTGAAGACCGAAATGGCGAAATGCCAGCGCCACGATATAGCTCGAAAGGCGCTCGCCGTAACTGGCAATTGCATCGGTGGCACGCGGCGTCAACTCGCCGAGTATCGCTAAGCCCTTCGCGAGTTCCGTCAGTTCCTGAAAATGATCGTCCAGCGTGCGATCAAGCGCGGTACGGTCCGCCAGCGCCACCACTTGCCTTGCGTGCCGCGAATGAAAATCCCGCAGGTCATGAATTAGCGAAAGATATTCGTCGCGATTGCCGCGGACGGCGCTTTGCGCTATGGCGAGAAGCTTGTTGGTGGTCTTCCCCATGGCGGAAACCACCACCACGGGCTTTTGATGTGCCCGATCTTTAACAATTGCTGCTATCCGTTCGATAGCGGCGGCGGATTCCACTGACGTGCCGCCGAACTTCATCACGATCATGGTGCGAGCAAACCTTCCGAGTGCATCAATTCCGCATTCAAAACCGCTGCTCCCGCGGCACCGCGAACCGTGTTGTGGCCCAGCGCGACGAACTTATAGCCCAGCACCGGGCACGCGCGCAAGCGGCCGGTGAATACCGCCATCCCACGCTCCCGCTCCACATCTTTGCGGGGCTGCGGACGGTCCTGCTGAGTCATGTATTGCACCGGTTGCGCCGGCGCGCCCGGCAGATTTCGCTGCTGCGGCAATCCGCGAAACTCATTCCATGCGGCGCAAACTTCTTCCATGCTAGGCTTTTTTTTCAGTTCCACCGAAACCGCAATCATGTGCCCATCCAGCACCGGCACGCGATTGCACTGCGCACTCACTCTGGCGGCAAGCGGCGCCACATAGGATTCAGTGAGCACCCCTAAAATCTTCTGCGTTTCCTGCTCCATCTTTTCTTCTTCGCCGCCAATAAACGGTACAACATTTGCGGTGGAATCGATGGAGGAAACGCCGGGATAGCCGGCACCGGAAAGTGCCTGCATCGTTGTCACCATCACGCGTTCAATCCCGAAGCCCCGCAGCGGCGCCAGCGACATGGCTAGTACAACGGTTGAGCAATTTGGATTCGTCACAATTCCGCCCTTCCAGCCGCGTGCTTTCTGCACCTTGAGCAACGCCAGATGATCCGCGTTCACTTCCGGCACCAGCAGCGGGACATCCGATTCCATTCGGTGATTGCGCGAATTCGAAACAATCATGTGACCCGCCGCCGCGAATGCTTGCTCAATCTCAGTCGCAACGGACGCGTCCATGGCTGAAAAGAGCAGCTTCGGAGCATTCCCGGGCTTTGCTTCCTGCACCGTCAGTGCCGCAACATCAGCGGGCGTTTCGCCGTTCAGATGCCATACCGCGGCATCCCGGTACAGCTTGCCCGCGGAACGCTCGCTAGCACCCAGCCACGTGAGCCGGAACCACGGATGATTCTGAAGAAACTTAATGAAGTGCTGGCCCACCATTCCCGTGGCACCAAGGACACCTACGTCTATCTGCTGTGCACTCATGAGTTCTGAAGTTGTTTGGCAATGCCGGCGTAAAGCTGAATCGCTTCCGTAATCTCTCGCTTGGGAATATGTTCTTCCAGCGTATGGGCCACGTGAATGCTGCCTGGACCTAAGAGGAATGGCTGTCCCCAGGTTTTTGCGAAGGCCGGAATGTCGGTTGTATAGGCCACCACCGTCGTCTGGAAACCCGGCAGCGTCCCCAGGCGCAAAGCGGAAATTTCCAGTACCTCTTTCGCTTCCACGCCGGGCCGCTCGCATGATTTTACAGCGGCTTTTAGCGAACTGGGATCGCCCACCAGCCGGATCATCAACTCCGCCCGCGCATCATCCGGAATCACATTCGGCGCGCGGCCGCCGCTCAGCACGCCAATATTTAAAGTAGCCGCCCCAAGCAGTTCGTCCGTTGGCATTTCAATCGCACGAACAGCACTCAACACGTCCAGCAGCTTGTTCACCGCGGAATCGCCCAGCTCCGGGTACGCTGAGTGCGCCATTTTTCCCTTGGCTACAATCTCATAACGAAGCGCACCCTTCGACGCGATCGCCAAGCGGTTTTGGGTGGGCTCACCGTTGATCAGAAATTTGGAACCGCGCGGATTCTTTGCAGCATGATAAGCCCCCGCGCTGTTCCGCTCTTCACCCACCACAAAGAGCAGCCCTAGATTGCGGACGCCTTCGACCAGCAGTTTGCGGACCGCAAAGATCATAGAGGCGATGATGCCTTTGGTATCGCAAGCGGCGCGGCCCCAGATAAATTCATCGTCTTCGCGCGACGCGAAGAATGGCGGCACTGTATCCATGTGCGTCGAAAACGTTACAGTGGGGTTCCCGAATTTGACGAACACATTGAATCGCCCAGGCTCCACATCCATGCGCTCCACCTCACCGCCAAACTCTCGCGCAAAATCGGTTAGATACTGAAATAGATATAGGCCCACCTGCTCCTCATGGGGAGTGATGGATTCGATATCGACAAGCGCTCGCGTGAGTTCAAACGGGTTCATGAGCAGGAAAACCCAGGGTAACAGACCTGCCGCAATTCATCGCATAGAAAACATTGATTGGCATTTTGTTTTGAAGCCGCGTAACTTGGGTTCAGGTACACAACGCAGCCCAATGAAATTCGGCTGCAACAAGTTTGTGTTCCATCCTTTTCTCTCCGAAGAGAAACAACAAACACGAATCGTTTTTACTTGAGCTACAAGTGTGCCCGCGCCAGTTTTCCGCCGGCTCACCGCTCCTGTAATGCGCAATATCGCTTCGCGAAAAAATCAATTCAGGAGACTTTCCCATGAACTTCACAACGGTAAAACTGTCTGTCATTTCCGCCGCGGCGCTCGCGCTTTCGGCTTCCCAAGGCTTTGCTCAAACCAGCGGCAAGGTATCTGTCAAAGTACCCTTCGATTTTGTAGCTGGTGTCACCGCGCTACCCGCTGGAACTTACAACTTCTCTGAAGATCACACCGGCGTGATGCACATCAGTTCGCAAGAGCTTCACAAGGCGATCGTCGTACTGACGAATCCGGAGCCCGGTCTCAACGCCGGAGACACCGCATCCGTCAAGTTCGATAAGGTCAACGGGCAATACGCGCTCACCGAAGTGAATATGCTTGGCGAGCCCAGCCGCCGCCTCATCCGCGTGGATGAAAAGAGCAGTTCGATCACCACTCGCCTGGGCGTAACCAACGCCACGGCCAAATCACTGCGGTAAACAAGACGACGCGGGTGCGCCGCATGAGCTCACCCGCATTCTTTTTACATACTCAGGATTCGGTCTAGCTGCCGCGATACTGTCTCCAACTGATCCGGTTGATCGGCACGATAGCTGATTTCGGGCGACATGAAGCCCGTGTACCCTACGGCCCGGAACGCCGCCATCACCGCCTTCCAATCCACATCGCCCTCGAACAAATCCACAAACCTTCCTTGCGCGCTCCCTGCCGCCAGCTTGTAATCCTTCACATGGACGCGCCGTATCCGCGGGCCTAACGTTACAATCCAATCCTGCGGAATTCCGTATTGCATGATGTTGCCGATATCGAAGTGGACCTGCAGCCAGGGGCTATGAAACTGGTCCACAAACTGCCGCATCTCTAAAGGGCTCACCAGAAAGCGATTCCACACGTTCTCCATGTTCAGGTAAACGCGCGCCTGCGCCGCCGCCGGCAGCACCTTCCCCAGCTCTTCTGTAAAGCGCGTCCATGTCACTTCGTACCCAATGTCTTTCGTTACCGATCCCGGATAGACCAGAATGGCATCGCACTCAACATCGTGAGCCAGGGCGATGCAGCGTTCTAAATCGGCCTCGCCGCGCTTGCGCACCTCGTCGCTGGCGCTGTTCAATGGGTTTGCATGCAATGGTTGCGAGGCCCAAAGAGTTGCAATGCGAATGCCCGCATCCCGTGCCGACCGCGCAATTTCGTGAAGCTGAATGGTGCTGGTGCCAAGCGGAATTTCCTCGCCGATGCGCAGTTCCATCGCGGCAAATCCAGCAGCCTTAGCCCGGCGGAACTTCTCATCTAAGGCAAGGTCTTTTGGAAAGATGATCGAGCAGATGCCTTTGATATAAGCCTGCCCGGAAGCTCCCTGACCCTTAAATGGGAGGGAGGCCAGCGGAAGTGCCGCCAGTAAAGCACGTCTAGTCACGAAGCATCCTGGCAAACCGCGCGCCCTCCGTGAACTCTTCCTGCAACTGGCGTGTGCGCAGGTTTTCACGAATGTGTTCAAGCTTCTGGATATAGGCTCTCAATGCTTCCTCGATAGCCACAGTATTGGTGGACAGAATATCACGCCACAGGTCGTACGAACTTAAAGCGAGCCGCGTGGAATCCACCAGGCCCGGCCCCGCCACCTGAACGGCTTCCGGAAAGTGCGCGCCCAGCGTAGCTGCAAGAGCCGTTGAGGCAAGCTGCGGCAAATGCGAGCTGGCCGCCACCAGACGGTCATGTTCAGCTGCACCCATGATGACGGGACGCGCCCCAATCGCATGCAGCATTTCTAGAAAACGGGGATCCACCTCTGCCGGATCGGCTGGCGTCAGCACATACGGGCGATTGCGAAAGAGTTCCGCATCGGCTGCCGAAGCACCGCGCGTTTCTTTTCCAGCCATGGGATGGCCGCCCAGGAATCGCGCATTATGGACGGAGCGCCGCGCCTCCGTAACAATGGCCTGCTTGGTGCTGCCCGCGTCTGTAATCAGCGCCCCCGGCTTCGCGTAGCGGTCCACTTGGGCCAGCGAATGCATAATTCTTCCAATCGGTTGTGCCAGGTAAATCAGGTCCGCTGAAGGAACAGCTTCTTCAAGAGTAGAAGCGCGGTCGATCACGCCGCGCTCCAGTGCTTCCGCGATAGCAGCGGCGGAACTTACGCCGGTGATGGTTCCGCTGAAACCCGCCTTCCGAATCGCCAGGGCAAACGATCCGCCAATCAGACCGACCCCGGCGATGACGACGTTGTTCACAGCGTACGGTCGACAGCCGTTGCTATCTTACGGAGCTGGATCATCAAATCCTGAAATTGCGCCGGGAAGAGCGATTGCGCGCCATCGCTCACCGCATGATCAGGATCGTGATGCATCTCCATCAGAAGCCCGTCCGCGCCCGCAGCCACGGCCGCGCGCGCCATGGAGGGCACCAGGTCGCGCCGCCCCGTGCCATGCGAAGGGTCGGCAATCACGGGCAAATGGGAAAGCTTCTGCAGCACGGGCACCGCGGAAATATCGAAGGTATTCCTCGTATAAGTTTCAAACGTCCGGATGCCACGCTCACAAAGCATCACATCGTAGTTGCCGCCGGAAAGAATGTACTCAGCAGAGAGCAGAACCTCTTCCACTGTTGCGGCAATTCCGCGCTTCAGAAGTACAGCCTTGCGCTGCTTGCCCAGTTCACGCAGCAGATTGAAGTTCTGCATGTTGCGCGCGCCCACCTGCAGAATGTCGGAGTATTGAATCAGCAACGGGATTTGCGAAATCTCCATCACTTCGCTAATCACCAGCAGGCCGTTGCGGTCAGCCGCGGCGCGCATCAACGCCAAGCCTTCCTCGCCCATGCCTTGAAAGCTGTAAGGAGAGCTGCGCGGCTTGAACGCTCCGCCGCGCACCACCTGTGCGCCGGCTTCCGCCACAATCGCCGCGTCCCGTTCAATCTGATCGCGCCCCTCCACACTGCAAGGGCCGGCCATCACCACGACGTGCTTGCCGCCGATCTCGACATTCTTGATGCGGATGGTTGTACCGCCAGGTTTGAAGCTGCGGCTCGCCAGTTTATATGGTGAGACGATGCGGTGTGCTTCTTTGACACCCTCCAGCACGGAGAAGCTGGCCACATCGAAATCCGGTGTGCCACCCACGCCCCCCAGCACCGTATGCACCACACCGGTAGAACGATGCACGTCAAAGCCCAGACTGGTTAGCCGCTCGATTACCTTTTGGATCTGCGCTTCCGCAGCGCCTTGTTCCATCACTACGAGCATTTTTTATCTTCCATCCGTTCCCGCTGTATTTTGCGCATCTCATCTATGATGCGCTCAAACACGCGGAGAGCGGCTTCCGTGGTGAGCGGGCCCGCGTTGTGTTCGGCAATATTTTGAAAGACCTGATCTTCCCGGCGGGGCTCATAGACGGGCAGACAGGCCTGCTGCTTGATTCGTCCAATCTCCTCCACGGTACGCGTACGCTCATTGAGCAATTCCAGTAAGCGGCGGTCCACGTCGTCAATGCGATCGCGGCAGACGCTCAGTGCTTGGTGCGCGGCTTCGGCAGTCATGAACCTTCTACTGTAATCGCAACTTGGGGAAAGCCGTTAGGTCTTCTTCCAAACGTCAGAGATCGAATCCGCCCTTCAGACTCCGCGTAAATGCTTCCAGCGCTTCTTCCGAAGGGTTCTTCTCAATCAGGCTCATGAGTGCGCTTCCCACCACCACACCCTCCGCTTGCCGGCCCAGTTCCGCCACATGTTCCGGGCGGGAAACACCGAATCCCACAGCCAGCGGAAGCTTGGTAAAGGTCCGCATCGCCTCAATCAGTGGAGCGACAGCCGCCGAGACGGATTGCTGCTCTCCCGTCACGCCCAAACGCGAAACCAGATACACGAAGCCGCTCGAATACTCTGCAATCAGCTTCAACCGCCGCGGGGAACTGGTAGGTGCGGCGAGAAATACGGTATCGAGCCCTGCCGCCTGCATGGTGCGCGTGAACTCGCCAGCCTCTTCCACACTGACATCGGTCAGCAGGACACCATCGATCCCGGCTGACTTTGCATCGGTCGCGAGGCGCTCCAGACCATAACGAAGAACCGGGTTCAAGTAAGTAAACAGCAGCAGCGGAATTTCGGAACCGGCTCGAATCTCACGCGCAATCTCCAGCACGCGGCGCAGGTTAGTCCCCGCCCGCAGAGCGCGTTCGCCAGCCCGCTGAATCACGGGTCCGTCTGCAATCGGATCGGAAAACGGCACCCCAAGCTCAATTAAGTCCGCCCCCCCGCGTTCCAAGGCGCGAACCAGCCCGGCGGTATGTTCCGGCGTGGGGTCACCCGCGGTGATGTAAGTTATCAGGGCTTTGCGATGCTCTTGCTTCAGCCGCTCGAACATTGCGGCAATGCGCGTCACAGCGCGTCCAATTCGGGCAGCCGTTCACGATAGATGTCGATGTCCTTATCGCCCCGCCCGGAGACATTTACGATAAACAATTTCCCCTTGGCGTCCGGTGCCTGACGAATGGCTTCGGCAACGGCATGCGAAGTTTCGAGCGCGGGTATGATCCCTTCCGTACGGCTCAACCGCACAGCCGCGGCAAGAGCATCCGCGTCGGAGCAATCTGTGTATTCCGCCCTGCCCTGGTCGTATAAATTGGCATGCTCGGGGCCCACCATGGCATAATCCAACCCGGCGGAAATGGATTGGGTAAGCGATACCTGGCCGTCATCATCCTGCAGAAGGTAACTGTAGGCACCCTGCAACACGCCGGGCGAACCGCCGTTGAAGCGCGAGGCATGTTCACCCGGACGCTTTCCGGTGCCCCCCGCTTCAACGCCCACCAAGCGGACGTCTTTGTCCGCCACAAAGGGATGGAAGATCCCGATCGCGTTGCTGCCGCCGCCCACGCAGGCGAAGATTGCATCCGGAAGCCTGCCCTCGGCCTTCAGAATCTGCTCGCGCGCCTCCGTTCCAATCACCCGGTGAAACTCGCGGACCATCAGCGGGTAAGGGTGAGAGCCAAGTGCCGAACCCAGCAGATAGTGCGTGTCGGCTACGTTTGTAACCCAATCGCGCATGGCTTCGCTGATCGCGTCCTTCAGGGTGCGGCTGCCGTTTGTGACGCTCACCACCTTTGCACCAAGCAGGCGCATGCGGAATACGTTCAAGCGCTGCCGCCGCATGTCTTCTTCGCCCATGTATACGGTGCAATCGAACCCGAACAGCGCGCATACGGTAGCCGTCGCAACGCCATGCTGCCCCGCGCCCGTTTCGGCAATAATGCGCCGCTTGCCCATGCGCCGCGCAAGCAGAGCCTGCCCCAGGCAGTTGTTGATCTTATGAGCCCCGGTATGCAGCAGGTCTTCACGCTTTAGATAAATTTTCGCGCCGCCCAACTGTTCCGTAAGCCTTCGCGCGAAAGACAGAGCCGTCGGCCTTCCCGCGTAATTGTTAAGCAATCCGTCCAGTTCGCGTTGAAATTCCGGGTCGTGCCGGGCTTCTTCAAAAGTACGTTCCAACTCCTCAAGAGGAGACATCAGCACCTCAGGCACGAACCGCCCACCGTAGGGGCCAAAGTGTCCTGATGCCGTGGGTTCAGAGTTCAACATGAGAGTGCCGCTTCAATAAATTGTGTCATTAGCTTCTTGTCTTTTTTTTGTGGCGAGATTTCAATTCGGCTGCACACATCCACGCCCCAAGGCTGGGTCACGCGAATCGCTTCACAAACATTTGTCGCATCCAGGCCGCCGGCTAACACCAGTTTGCGGCCATTGAAACGGATGGCAGACCACTGAAACGGGACACCCGAGGCGGGCCCATCCAGCAGGAGCGCTTCTGTTTTAAATTGGTCGAGCGCGGCTGCATCGAACCCCGGCCGAATCCGGGCCGCCTTCCAGACGCGCAGGCCGGAAGGAATATCCCCCGGCTTTTCATTTCCATGAAGCTGCGCCACCTGGAGCCCCAGCCGCTCACAAACCGCTTTGACCCGCGACTTCGGTTCATCTGCAAATACTCCAACCTTCCAGATGTGCGCGGGAACCCGGTCGATCCATTCAGCAAGCGAGTTCTCTTCGATATAGCGCGGGCTGGCAGAAACAAAGTTGAAGCCAACCGCCTGCGCTCCCGCTTCGGCTGCGGCCAGCGTGTCTTCGAGGTTAGTCAGACCACAGATTTTTACGAACATAAAGCCTTTAGTGCTGAAGCCGGGTCACCCGAACGCATGAGCGATTCACCAATCAGGAAAGCTTGATAATCAGGCAACTTCTCAATATCGGCACGCGTGAAGATACCGCTTTCCGCCACGCAAACTATACCGGCGGGGATCATGGGAGCTAAACGGCGCGAGACTTCAAGGTTCACCTCAAACGTGCGCAGGTCACGATTGTTGACGCCGACAATTTCCGCACCGCTTTCGAGCGTGGCTTCCAGTTCCTGTTCGTTATGCACTTCCACCAGGGTATCCATCGCGAACGAAGCGGCAAGCAGCCGGAAGCCGCGCATTTGATGACTGTCCAGAATGGCCGCAATTAACAGAATGGCGTCGGCACCATGCGCGGCGGCTTCCACCACGTGATAATCGGCAATCGTGAAATCCTTGCGCAGGACCGGTAAATGGGTGGCATGGCGAGCCGCTTCCAGATCGCGCAAATCGCCTTGAAAGAAATCGCGATCGGTCAACACGGAGATCGCCGCTGCACCGCCGGCTTCGTATTCGCGCGCAATCTGGGCGGGGTCAAAGTTTTCCGCAAGCAATCCTCTGCTGGGCGAAGCTTTTTTGATCTCCGCAATGATGGCTGGCGAGCGGGTTGTAATCGCCTGCCGAAAAGAACGCCGGGTATGGGAATGGGCCCGGTCTTCCAGGTCCCGCAGAAAAACATCTTTGGCTTGGAGCTCTTCCTGCTTGCGCCGGACTATGCGAGCGAGGATGTGATCTTGAGTCAACTTCTAGCGTATCAAGACAGGCGGGTGGCTGGCCTTAGGGTCTCAAGCTTTAGACTAGAGGGTATATGAATCAAGTGCCTACGAACATCCAGCTAGAGAAGACGGCGGAGTATCGCGAAAGCTACGCCAATAGCGTGCAGATCCGCGTCAATCTGTGGGACTTTTTCCTGATGTTCGGCCTGGTTACGCAAACCGCACCCGACCGTGTCGCCATCCAGAATTTTCAAGGTATTTATGTGAGCCCGCAACAGGCTAAGGCCCTTTTGAACGTATTAGGGCAGAATGTGAGCCAGTATGAAGCGGCCTTCGGTGAAATTGTGCTGGAGCCGCAGGGCGGTGCCGGGCTGGTGCAATAAGCAAGTGGAAGCTGGCGCGCGCCGCATCCGTCCCACTGTTTACCTTTTCTTTTTCGCCGTAATCACAACCGTCGTTTTCCTGACACACGCGCCCTTGTTCCGGCTCCCCTTTTATTGGGATGAGCTGGGCCAATTTGTTCCGGCATCGCTTGATCTTTTTCAGACCGGTGCCTGGGTCCCCTACACCACCATTCCCAACGTGCATCCGCCGGGAGTGATGGCGTATTTGGCGGTTTTCTGGCACATTACCGGATATTCCATCGAAGCTACGCGCATCGCAATGCTGCTGCTGGCTTCCGCTGGCGCGCTGTTCTCGTTTCTGCTGGCGATTGAACTCACCAAGGGCATACCCGGATTTCCCGCCTTCGGAGCATTGATGTTTCTGGTGCTCTCGCCGCTGTTCGTGGCGCAGGCGATGATGGCGCAACTGGATATGCCCGCGATGGTGTTTTCCATCCTGGCGATGCTCTTGTTCCTGCAGAACCGGATGCGGAGTGCGGCTTTTGCTTGCGTTGTGCTGGTGATGGCGAAAGAAACGGGTCTGGTGCTGCCCGCGCTCTTTGGTGCGTGGCTGCTTTGGGAACGCCGCTGGCGTGAAGCGCTGCTGTTTACCGCACCGCTGCTGCCGCTCGGAATCTGGCTCTGGGCTTTGCACCGCGCGACAGGGCATTGGGGCGGCAATGCTTCGTTCGAGCAATACAACCTGATTTACACGCTACATCCGGTGAGGTTTGTATTGGCTTTGGTGAGGCGTTTTTATTACCTCTTCATCGGCACAGGCCACTGGGTTGGCGCGCTGGCTCTGGTCTACGCGTGGCGCAAGACACGGTTCTTCCGCACCCGCGCCTGGGCCATCGTGGGCGGTTTTGCGATTGCGCATATTCTCTTGATCAGCATCTTCGGCGGTGCCGTGCTGGAACGGTATCTTATGCCTCTGCTGCCACTGCTTTACATTGCGTTTGCGACCGCGCTGGCGGCCGTGCCGTTCAAGTGGCGTTTGGCGGGCGCGGGGGCACTGGTTGCGATGCTGACTGTGGCCAATTTCCTGAACCCCCTCTACCCGTTTCCGTGGGAGAACAACCTGGCGTTTGCTCAATTCGTCTCGCTCGATCAGCGGGCTGCCGATTATGTTCAGAACCAGTATCAGGGTGCCACAATCGCCACCATGTTCCCGCTGGCAGGAGCGCTTCGGCGACCCGACTTTGGCTATGTCACACATCCGGTGAAGGTGCGTGACGTGGATGACTTCACTGTAAACACCCTGCGTACGCTGCTGAAGGACCCGCCCGAGGTTCTGGTGGTCTATTCCACTACATGGGACCCGCTGCACATTCTGGAGCGCGGGTTCATTCGCCGGTTGCTGGAGCGGTACTACGGGTATCAGCCGCAAGCTTCCACGGCGGAAATTGTTGGGTTGTTGCATGTACACTCCGTGGCCCAATGGACCGCAGGCGGGCAATGGGTGGAAGTGTTCGAATCGGACAATTACAGGCCTCACACGATTGAGGTGCGACACGTGTTAGTAATCAATTAATGCTTCGTGTTGCTTCTTTTCTGTTCTTATCAGTCCCTTTACTAGCGCAATCCAGATTCGAATACTGGCCCGGAACGCAGTACGACGCGGCCGTGCCCACGCTTCGCAAGGTAGCGGGTTTCGATATCGGCGACCGCATTTCCCCGCACGCCACCATCGTTCAATACTTCGAAGCTCTGGCGCAGGCCGAACCGCGCCGCATGAAGGTGTTCGAATACGGGCAGACGTGGGAAGGCCGCAAGCTCATCTACGCGGCAATCGGTTCCGAGGCCAATATCCGCAGGCTTGCGGAAGTAAAAGAAGGGCTGGCGCGGCTGGCAGATCCCCGAAAGACGAGTGAGAGCGCCGTACCGGAACGAGTCCGTTCATTGCCGGTGGTGGTGTGGCTTGAGTACGGCGTGCACGGGAATGAGATTTCCTCGCCGGATGCGGCCCTTGAGACGGCGTACTACCTGCTTGCCGCCCGTAACGACAAGACGGTGAATGCGATTTTGGCGAACACCGTGGTGATAATCGATCCACTGCAGAATCCCGATGGAAGGGACCGCTTCGTTCACAGCTTTGAAGCGGGATTGGGTCTGGAACCCGACGCGAATCCGCTGGCGGCGGAACACACGGAGCCGTGGCCCGGCGGCCGCACCAACCATTACTACTTCGATATGAATCGCGATTGGGTGGCTATGACCCAGCCGGAAACCAAGGGGCGCGTCGCCGCGATGCTTTCCTGGCACCCGCAAGTAGTGGTGGATCTGCATGAGATGGGGACCGATTCCACTTACTACTTCGCGCCGCCCGCTAACCCGTTCAACTCGAACATGACCAAGTGGCAGGCCGACTATCAGTTCGATGTCGGCAAGAACAACGCCAAGTACTTTGACCGCTTCGGCTTTCCCTACTTCACGCGCGATACCTACGACGCGTTCTATCCAGGGTACGGCGATAGCTGGCCCGTCTACATGGGTGCCATCGCGATG
This sequence comes from Terriglobia bacterium, assembly GCA_043733425.1. Lineage (GTDB taxonomy): Bacteria > Acidobacteriota > Terriglobia > Bryobacterales > Bryobacteraceae > JALYXI01. The sequence continues at coordinate 1,949 of JAYTGM010000042.1, read as the reverse complement.
ACCTTTGAGAACGGGTCGACGCGTGGATTGCTGGTGAAGAAATCGAATGAGAGCACCATCACGTACCGCGAGACCGTGCGCAGGCATTTCGTGTCATCACTTTCGACGGCGGAGACTAGTTCCACGCACCATGACGAGCTGCTGAACAACTTCTATCAGTACGGAAAGACAGCGGTTGCGGAAGGCACGGCCGGTCCCGTTCGCGAGTACGTTTTGCCGCGCCGCGGAAACACGACGGAGGTGGATAAGCTGGCGCAGTTGTTACTGGAGCAGGGCGTGGAAGTGGATCGGGCGAAAGCGGTCTTTACCGCGGATGGGAAACAGTATCCGGCAGGCAGTTATCTGGTGCCGCTCGCGCAGCCGGCTAAGCGGCGCGTGAAGAATCTTCTGGATGCGAACACGTTGATGGACGATACGTTTCTGAAGGCGGAGGAAGACCGCCGGAAGCGCCGGCTTCCGAGCCAGATTTACGATGTGACCGCGTGGAGCGTTCCCCTGCAGATGAACGTGGAAACCATTGCGGTTGCGGCTCCCGTGAGTGTGGACCGTAGTGCGGTCAGGTTCGGTGAGCCAGCGGCCGGCAAGGTGGAAGGCGGTCGCGCGGCCGTCGCGTACCTGGTGCCATGGGGCACCACGGGAGCGGCTCGCGTGATGACGGGTGCCCTTCGCGAAGGGCTGCGCATCTATGGTTCCGACAAAGCGTTCACTCAAGGCACGCGTGAGTATCAGCCGGGGACGATCATTGTCCCGGTGCTGGAAAATCCTGAAAAGGTGCATGCGGTGATGGCGAAGCTTGCCGCGGAAAACGGGGTGGAGGTGGTGGCAACGGGGACGACCTGGGTGGATGCGGGTTCAGACTTCGGGGGCCGCTACACACCGTTTCTGAAGAAACCCAATATCGCGCTGGCGTGGGACCGGCCTACCCTGGGCAACTCCGCGGGCCAGACGCGTTTCGTGTTGGAGCGGCAGTTCGGCTATCCGGTCACGCCGGTGCGAACCGCTCAACTAGGGGGCGCGGACCTTTCTGAGTTTCAGGTGATCATTCTGCCGGAAGCAACTCCGCAGGATGGCGGCTACGCGGGCGTGCTGGGTGTGGCGGGAATCGCGCGGTTGAAGCAGTGGGTGGCCGACGGCGGTACGCTGATCGGGCTTGGCACTGCCACGCAATTCCTGGCGGATACACGGACCGGGCTTCTGCCCATCCAGCAGGAATCGAAGCCGGGTGAAGCTCCGAAGCCAGCGGCCCCAAACGCGGACCCCGCCGCACGGGTACCCGGCAAGCTATTTGAAAAGGAGGCGGATCTGGACCGCGCCATCCAGCCGGATGGTGAACTGCCGACGAGCCTGCACGGAGCGCTGGTCCGGGCTAAGGTGGACAGCGAACAATGGATCACCGCGGGCGTGCCGGAACAGGTTTACGCCATGGTGACGGGCGTGGCTATTTACACGCCGATCAAGATCGACAAGGGTGTGAACGCGGTGACGTTTGCGGGGCCGGATCAGGTGCTGGCGGGCGGGTACATGTGGGATGAGTACCGTAAGCAACTGGCGTATAAGCCGCTGGTGATTGTGGCCCGCAGCGGACGCGGTAACGTGATCGCATTCACGGCAGACCCGAATTACAGGGCCGCTCTCGATGGCTTGAATCTGCTCTTCCTGAATGCTGTTTTCCGAAGCCAGGCGCATACGGGGCGCTAACGGAAGCTACAATAAAATCTGTCAAGCGGGCCCTTAGCTCAGTTGGTTAGAGCTGCGGACTCATAATCCGTTGGTCGCAGGTTCGAGTCCTGCAGGGCCCACCATTTTACTTTTTTTCGAAATGCTGATAATCCTGGCGGTCGGGCCATGAGCCGCCCCAGGTCCAGCCGTGACGTTCAAAGAGTCTGACGGCGAAGCTTCCGGCAAGAATTGAACCGGGGTGGTTGATAGTGCGGTCCAGATAGGCCCGG
>JAYTGM010000041.1:0-2808 GCA_043733425.1 Terriglobia bacterium | reverse complement strand
CCTCGCGTCGGTGCGAAATTTTTATCGCAGGTTTACCAATACAACCAATCCGTTCCGGAGAACTTGTACTTGGTCATTGGTGATGAAGCTTTGGAAATTCAGGCTTCGAGAGTGTCCAGGGCGATGCTTCCCGGGCCAGCGGACGCGTGGCGGCTGATCCACGGCTGGATCAGCAATTTGATTGCGGACATTCGTTACTCTTGGAACGTCACGGACTCTGCCGTGTTTATCGACTGCAACCCCAGCTTTACGGCTTATACGGAGTTGGCGATGTCAGCGTCCGATAATCTGATCATTCCATTCTCGGCGGATGGATCGTCTAAAAGGGCGGTCCGCGCCGTTCTCGCCTTGGTATACGGAGTCACAAGAGTTCCTGGCGCACCACAGTCTGAATACTACCTCAACTGCCAAGCATTCAGAATGTCCCCGCCGAAGATATACAGCTACGTAGGTAATCGTCTAACGCAGATGAATATGGGTGCCGCGAGCGCCTTTAAGACGGTAGTTGAAGAGGTTGGTAGGGAAATCACGACGGTGTATAAAAACAATCCGAATCATTTTTGCATCCATCCATCCGGACAACCAATCCCGAGAACCGCCCCTGAGTTCCGAAAGATGTTCCAAGTGGAAATCAATGACGCAAACACCGCTTCCGTAGTATCGGGAGCCCTAGGAATACCTATCACAACCCTTGCTGCCGGGAACTACAACATTGCGGGCAAACGCAGCAAGGTTAATCAATCGCAACTGGATAAGCAGAAGCCGAACATTCGGCGGTTTGTTCAGTCAATCGAATAGTTCCCTTTCATCAACGCAACATTAGGACACTACTGGCAGCTTGCTCGCGCAGGCTTCCGCAAACGTCAACTTCGCCAATGATATTCTGCCCATCTTCCGTCAAAGCTGCCTCGGCTGTCATGGACCGGCAGTGCAGCAAGCCAGCCTGCGACTCGACCGCAAAAGCTCCGTGATGAAACCCCTGTCGCGGCGCGTCTCTCCCGGCAGCTCCGCGAACAGCTTTCTCTATCACCGCGTCTCAGGCGCCGAGTACGGCATGCAGATGCCGCCCACGGGCGCGCTCAAACCCGAGCAGATCGCGCTCATTAAAGCCTGGATCGACCAAGGCGCGAAGTGGCCTGATTCACTGGCCAACGAAAAGGATCTCCCGCCTTTTAATCCCCAAGCCATCTCAATGGTCGAATGGCTTCGCAACAACCACCTCGCTGCCTTCATGAACGCCGCCTCCGCCGATCCGTCGCTCCTCAACGCGCGCGGTCCCGAAGGCTCCACGCCCTTCATGTACGCCACCCTCTACTCAAACGCTGCCACCCTCCAGAAGCTGCTACAACTGGGCGCAGACCCTAATACGCGCAATGACGTCAATGCCACCGCTCTGATGTGGGCCGCACGGAATTTTGAAAAGACGAAGCTTCTGGTCGAACACGGTGCCGACGTCAATGCCAAGTCCGATGATCTGCGAACCCCGCTCATGATTGCCGCTCGTCGTGTCGGCGGAGCGCGTATTGTTAAATTTCTTCTCGACCGCAAGGCCAATCCCAACCCCAACCCGAAGCCTGATACAGAGTCTTCGCCGCTTCTCGAGGCACTTATTGCGGGCGATTCCGTCGTCGTCGACATGCTGTTGCGGGCAGGTGCCGACGCCAAAGCTACGGCCGACACCGGCCTCACGATAGGTGCCTCCACGCCCTGCGCGAAGTGCCTGGATCTGATCGTTTCCAAAATTACCGATAAGAAGGCGTACACGGCGTCATTGCCGAACATCGCGTCGATGGGCGACGTCAGAACTATTCGCTTGATGCTCGACCACGGGGCTGACGTCAACGCGGCAGATCCCTTTGGCCGGACACCTCTCATGTATGTAGCCGTCTCCGACGTCCAGCCTGTCGAAGCTATAAAGCTTCTAATCGAGCGCGGCGCTGACGTCAACGCGAAAGACACGCACAAGAACTCGGGCGATTCCGGCTCTAACGTGCTCGATATCGCGAAAGGAACCGGGAATCCGGAAATTATCCGCCTTCTCATTGCGGCTGGCGCCAAGGCGAGCCCTGTGACTCCATTAGCATGGAAGCCGCGTCTAAACAATACCGCCCGCAACGCCGTTCAGGATAGCCTGCCTCTGATCCAGCGCGCGGATGCCAATTTCGCTACCAAAGCCGGCTGCTTTTCCTGCCACAACAACAGCATGACGGCGATGGCTGTTAGCCTGGCGCGAAGTCGTGGACTACGCATTGATGAAGAGACCGCCTCGAAGCAGTTGGATGCAAACGTCAAAGCTCTCGCAAAGAGCCGCGATACCCTCCATCAGGGCTTTGTCGCTGCTGTCGGCGATAATTTCGGCGATTTCGTTTTCGGTTATCTGCTCACAGGCCTTCACGCGGAAGGTTATAGACCGGACCTTAACACCGACGCTGCGGCCCTCTACATCCTTTCGCACCAGACCCCGAGGGGAGACTGGCCGTACCCGCACGGCGACAACCGGCCGCCGATTTGCCTCAACTACGTCACGCAGACCGCCCTTGCCTTGCGCGCGCTCCAGTTCTACGCACCGAAACCCGCGAAGGCCGAAGCGGACAAAGCCATCCGACTCGCCACCATATGGCTTGCCAACGCGAAATCGGCCAGCAACCAAGATCGCAGCTGGCGACTCACCGGCTTGGCTTGGGCCGGCACAGATAAGGCTGCCACGAAGGAAGCCATGAAAGAACTCCTGGAGGCCCAGCATCCCGATGGCGGCTGGTCTGAGCTGCCCGCCATGGGCTCTACCGCGTTCTCAACCGGCGAGAGCCT
>JAYTGM010000040.1:0-7791 GCA_043733425.1 Terriglobia bacterium | reverse complement strand
AAACAGGTTACGCGCCCAACAACTGCACGCTGGTCATTGTCGGGGATACCACCGACGCCCAGGTGATGGAGCTGGCGAAGAAGTACCTGGAGCCAATTCCGCGCCAGGACCCGCCTCCGCCGGTTCGGACCAAAGAGCCGGAGCAGCGGGGGGAACGCCGTGTGACCGTCAAGAAACAAGCTCAACTGCCGATACAGATGTTTGCCTATCATGTACCAGAAACAAAAGCCGCCGATGAGATTGTTCTTGAGGTGTTCGACGCCATTCTGACCGAGGGCCAAAGCTCCCGGTTATATAAACGCATGGTGGATACCGATCAACTCGCCATCAGTGTGGGAGGCAGTTTACAGCCTTCGCTGGACCCTGGGCTTTATGTGTTCACCGTTCAACCGCGGACGGGAGTGGATACGGCTAAGACGGAAGCAGCATTGTTTGATGAGATCGCAAAAATTCAGGCAATGCCTGTTTCTGCTGAAGAGCTTCGGAAGGCCAAGAACCAACTTCTTGCGGCTAACTTTCGGGAGCAGAAGACCATCGCCGGGCGCGCGCAGTCACTTGGCACCTATGAGGTATTCAAAGGTGATTACCGCAAACTTTTCACACTGGAACAGGACGTGGAAGCCGTGACCGCAGCGGACGTGCAACGTGTCGCCAGGAAGTATCTCAATGCTGAAAACCGCACGGTTGCCACGCTGGTTCCCGCATCCGCGCCGGAGGTGAAATAGTTGCCATTATTAGGAGCTTTTCTTTGTTTTGCGGCCGCGGTTCAAGCGGATGTCCGCCTGCCGAAATACACCAGGCAGCAGTTGCCGAACGGAGTCGTTGTTTTCCTGGTGCCGCGCGCGGGCGTGCCGCTGGTGAACTTTCGCGTCGTGATGAAAGGTGGCCTTGAGGCGGAACGTGACACGCAGACCGGGGTTGCCCAACTGGCCGCCCAGCTCTTGCGGAGTGGCACCACCACAAGGTCAGCAGATCAGTTCTCAACGGAACTCGATTCGCTCGGCGGCAGTTTTAACGCCAGAGCGGATGAGGAATCAACAGTGGTGAATTCGGAGTTTCTTAAGAAGGATTTCGACCGCGGAATTGCCCTGACGGCCGATGCCGTCCTGCATCCCACTTTTCCCGAAGCTGAATTTCAAAAGATGCTCGCCCGAACCATCGATAGCGTGCGTTCGGTAAAAGATAACCCGCAGGGAGCGATGCCGTTCTATTACCGGGCTTTCTATTACGGACCGAACCATCCTTACGGCCGTGTATCGGATGATGTCACGCTTGCTCGCTTGAAGCGCACGGACTTGGCGGAGTACCAGTCGCGGATGTATACAGGAAAGAACATCATCGTCGTCGTAAGCGGTGATTTTGACCCTGCGACAGCGGCACCGGCCGTCGCCAAAAATTTCGGGAGCGCTCCGGCTGGCACGGAATACAAGTGGCTGCCTGAACAGCCTGTTCCGAAAAGCCGCAGAATGCTGCTCATCGACAAGCCCGATGCGACGCAAACCTACTTCAACATCGGCCAACCCGGGTTGCGGCGCACCGATCCCGAGCGTACTGCTGTGCTGTTAATCAACACGGTGTTCGGCGGGCGGTTCACTTCCATGTTGAACGATGAACTGCGCGTGAATACGGGGTTGACGTACGGCGCACAATCCTACTACGACCAGCACCGCGATAGCGGCAGCGTCGTGATCAGCACCTACACCCGCACTGAAACCACACAGAAGGCTATAGACCTGGCGCTGGAAATTCTCAACCGGCTATTGACAAAGGGTATTACCGCTGAACAGTTGGCATCCGCCAAAGCTTACGTCAAGGGTACGTACCCGCTGCGGCATTTGGAAACCAGCGATCAGACGGCAGCTATGGTGAGCGATATCGAGCTTTTCGGCTTGAATCGGGGCGAAGTGGACGATCTGTTTTCCCGGATCGATTCCGTGACAGTAGACCAGGCGAATGCCGCCGTAAAGAAGTATTACGGCAGCAAGAACCTCACGTTTGTGGTGATAGGGAATGCGGCTAAAATTCGCGAACTTATGAAAAAGTACGCAACCGACATTCGGGAACTGCCTGCTAAGTCACCGGGCTTTCGGTAACGCTTAGACTATAAAAGTAGGATTCGACAGCGCGCCCAGACCGGGGACCTCGATAGTAATTATGTCCCCGGCTCCGAGCGCAGCCTCTTCCGTCACAATGATGCCAGTGCCGGTGAGCAGCACCGATGCCGACGGTACACTATTCGAGCGCAACAGATACTCCACCATGGTTTCAAACTTACGGTTCAGCCGTGCGGTCGATGTCTGCCCGGTGAACCGGATGGTGGCTCCACGGGTGACGGTGCAGGTCATTTCAAGCGTGTACGGATCTTTGATATCGTCGGCGGTAATCAGGAACGGCCCCAGCGCGCAGCATGCGTTATAAGTTTTCGATTGCGGCAGATAGAGCGGGTTTTCCCGCTCTATGTCCCAAGCGCTGACATCGTTGGCGAGAGTGTAGCCCAGAATTGCCCCTGCCTTGCCTAAGATGAGCGCAAGTTCCGGTTCCGGCGCCGTAAATTTTGAATCCGAGCGGATTCCGACATGCTGATTTGGACCGACGCAGACGCGGCTGGTTCCCTTGAAGAAAATTTCGGGGCGTGCATCGCGATAGACCTGCGCATACATTCCATCGCGCGTGCCTTGTTCGCCATCGCGAAAACTGGCGCTGGTTTCGTAGGTGCATCCACACCCGTAAACCTCACAAGGGTGAATGGGAATCAGCGGGCTGGCCTGTTGGCTATGACGGCTGGCCAAACGATTTGCCAACTCCGCGAGGGAAACCCCTTCAGCTTCCGCGCGGCTGATCAAATCGCGCATGGTGTGTTCCGGTATGGGCCGGGCCGTGTCCTCCGTGGTGAAGATGGCGGCTATATGGCCGCCTGCTGAAGAGATCTGTCCGAGTCGCATTTAGTATTTCAGGTAGACGGTTTTGTAATCGCTGTAGAAATCGAGCGCGGCGGGGCCTTGCTCTTTCGGGCCGAAGCTGGAATCTTTCGTGCCGCCAAAAGGAAGCTGGTATTCGACGCCGGCGCTGGGAAGATTGACTGTCAGGAGGCCGGCTTCCATTTTGTAGACGAAGTCGAACACGCGCGAGATGTTGGTGGTCTGGATGGAAGCGGAAAGGCCGAATGGTGTGTTATTCGCCATGCGGAGCGCATCGGTGGGATCTTTTGCCTTCATGATGCAAAGCACCGGTCCGAAGATCTCTTCCTTGGCGATGGTCATATCTTCGGTGACGTCCGCGAAAACAGTCGGCTCGACAAAATAACCCTTGGCGAACGCGCCTTCTTTCAACTGGTTACCGCCACAGAGCGGCTCGCCGGCTTCTTTACGGCCGATGGCGATGTATTTGAGCACGGTATCCAACTGGCCCTGATCGACGCACGGCCCGATATCGATTCCGGCTTGCATACCATCACCGACTTTCAATTTCTTAGTGCGCTCCACTAACGCGGCAACAAACTTGTCATAGATGCCTTCTTCCACGATGGCGCGGCTGGTGGCGGTGCACTTCTGGCCGGTGGAAAACATGGACGCATTGACGACATTTTCGACGGCAGAGGGAAAATCGGCGTCGTTCAAAACGATGGTGGGGTTCTTACCACCCATTTCGAGCTGGATGCGAAGATGGCGCTTCGAAGCTTCGGTATGCAGCCAGTTGCCAACATCGTTCGACCCGGTGAAGGAGATTGCCTTGACAGATTTCGCCGTAACCATGGCTTTCCCCAGTTCAGAGCCGGAACCAGCGACGAAATTAATGACGCCCTTTGGGATGCCGGCTTCGTGAAGCGCCTCAATCAAGCGCCAGCAGCAAAGCGGTGAAACGCTGGCGGGCTTCACGATCACGGTATTGCCGCAGATCAGCGCGGGCGCCATTTTCCAGGCCGGAATCGCAATGGGAAAGTTCCATGGCGTGATCAGACCCACGACGCCGATGGGCTTGCGGATGGCAAACATGTGAACACGGTCCCGTTCGGAAGGAACCATATGCCCGGCCATGCGGGAACCCTCGCCGCCAAAGTAGCGAAAGATATTGATCGCGCGGCGGACCTCGCCTTTGGCCTCAGGCAGGGTCTTGCCTTCTTCGCGCGTCATCTCAGCACCTAGCAGATCGAATTGGCGCTCCAGAATATCGGCTACTTTGAAGAGAATGGCGCCCCGGTTCGGCGCCGGCATGGCGGCCCAGGCGGGAAACGCGGCTTCGGCGGCTTCCGCGGCGCGCTTCATATCGTCAGCAGTGCCTTTTGAGAAGAGGCCAACAACCTCATCGTTGTTCGCCGGGTTGCGATCTTCAAATGTTTTGGTGGATTCGACCCACTCACCGTTGATGTAATTCGAAAAGTTTGGTGTGCTCATTCTTTATCTTTAAAATTTTACCGGCGGGGCAGTTCGCGCGCCAATGTCCGTCTTGAAGTATGCGTCATTCCGCGTAAAGCCTGAAATCCCAGCCACTATATTGTCCGGGAAAAGCTGGATGCTGGTGTTGTAATCCTGAACGGCTTCATTGTATTTATTCCGGGAGCGAAGGATGCGATTTTCGGTTCCGGCCAATTCAAACTGCAAGCTCTGGAAATTGGCATTGGCTTTCAGATTCGGATAATTTTCCACCACAACAAGAAGACGACCGATGGCACCATCAAGCTTCTGGTTCGCATCGATCTTCTCCTGCGGGGAATGAGCATTCAGAAGACCGGCCCGTGCATTGGAAACAGACTGGATGACGGTGGTTTCTTCCTTAGCGTAACCCTTGACGGTTTCCACAAGGTTCGGGATCAGGTCGGCCCGGCGCTGCAGATCGGCATCGATTTGGGCGAAGGCGGCGTTCACTCCTTCGCGTTTGGTTGCAAGCTCGTTGCGCACTCCCACAAACTTCGAGCCAAACACAAGGCTGGTGAGTACCAGAAGGCCCACAAGGATGAGTAGCGGTTTCATGTTCGGTTAAGTCTCCAGTTTACTTTTCTAGCCGGTCAACGGCACTGATGATGACGGAACATTCTCTCAGATATGAAGCGAGGAGTGGTTCCGGATCAAGCGACTTCAAGGTTATTTTTTCTTCGCGGGCATCAAGCAGGGCCAGAAAAGCCTCCGGCGCAGTGCCGAAAGTGGCGGCACATTCCTGAATGATGAGGCGTTTGCGGGGCTCTGGCGAACGGCCGTGAAGGATCAGGGCGTGGCGAAAGAGAACGCAGAAGGTGGAAACTGAATCCACCAGCAGGCGGGTAAGAGCTTCCCGATCGGAAAAGGCGGCGGCGGCTTTGGTACGCAGCCGCAACAATTTCACGCGGAGTTCGCGCTCCACCTGCGCGCGATAAAACGAATTGTCCACTTTTAGGGAACTGACTACGTCCCTGCCGTGCAGGATGCGGTGTGTTTGCTTTATATCGTGAAATTCAATAGCGAAGCAATCCGTCGAATGTTCCACTTCCTCTTCGCTCAACAACAGAGGAGGAGGATTGCCCGCGGCGGTCCACCAATTAGTGACGGGCTCGGAATCGCGGAGGTCTGAAGGAGTGACGGAGCGAAGAACGATCAGGGTGTTGATGTCTGAGAAATTCTTGTCATGTTCTTCAGAGGCGGCGCTGCCGTAGAGAACGACGGCAACCAACTGGTCACCATGGGCCTTCGAAAGGCGGGTGACGAGTTGATCGAGAGGTGCTGGCATTCGCAATACGTTAAGTTATCAGTTTAGCAATCAACCGAACCGCCGGGTATCGCTTGGGACCCGCCGGCTGCCCGGGCAGGCAGATGCCGAGCAGCGCTGTTATATGATGTCCAACTACTTGCCAACGGCAATATAAAGGGCCTGCTGCACGGCTCTTCCACCCAGCGTCGCGGTTAAAGCCACCGCATCCCCCGCCGCAACCGCCGGAATCACCACGTTAAACTAATTCAACCCCACAAAGTTGGGCGACAACCCGCTATACGTCGTACGCGCCACCACTCCGCCAATGCTTATTTGCAGAGCGTTCGCAACCGTTTTCGACTGTCTCACAATCTGGCCGGCTAGGATATTTGGAGTGGTGGGTCCAAACCCGACGCCATACAGAATCACCGTCTCTCCGACACTTGCCGCGCGAGACTTAATCCCAGGGATGGTGGCATTGGGCAACACGAAGGTCGTTCCGTCAGAGAACAAACCCGCCTCATATCGCTTCCCGCCTACCACAAAAGACGCTGGCGCAAGGAAGCCCGGCTGCGTCATATTCACAATAATCGAATAGGGCGCGCTTGCTCCCGCCGCTGTCGAAACCACGATGTTTTGCTGTCCCGCGCCCACCCCGGAAGGCACCTGCACATTTACCTGCCCTGGGCTGATAAAGCGCACATAGGTCGGCAGCCCGCCCACCGTCACCCGCACGCCATCGAGGACGCTCGGAGCGGTGGTCCCAGCGAAATCCGAACCCGCCCATTCCCGTGCCGCCGGAGCCAGATTCTGCCAGTAAATTTCGATCCAGGTACCGGGCGCAATCTGCTTTGAACCACCGTAAGCTGCCGCGATGGCAATCCCGCCCGTGCTGATGTTGGGCAGCGCTCCACCGGCGCTCAGCACCAGCGTCAGGCTGTCCGCGAAGCCATCGTTATAAAGGCCTCCGCGCTGCGTGGAATCCATACGCACCTGGATCTGCCGGGTACCCGCCGGCACGGCCCCATTTGCTGCTTTCTGCAAAATCGCCGTAATATTGCTCCGGTCCGTGGCACTTACGGGCCCAAGCTGAGACCACCCCAACGTATTTCCAGCCCAATCCAGAAATTTAGTCGTCAACACCAGGAAATCTTCCTGCGACGAATAGCCGCCAACCCACCCGCCGAAGGCGAACCGCACACTTCCGGAATCTACCTGTGCCGCTAATGGAGAAATATCGATGTCCTGGAAGGCACTGGAAGCTTCATTCTCCGGACCGCCGAGGAACAGAAATTTGCCGCGATCCGCAGGCCCAGGATCTTTTAGCGAAACCTCACCGCTATCCACATAGGTGTTGGTTGTGAAGTTGGCGGTCCTCACCCAGCCCGGAATATCGAACGCCACGCTGTTACCCGGAGGAATCGAAATTCCCGCTTCCGCATCGCCATTCACAATCAAGTTGCGGCCCAGGAACGTGCTTGCCGCCGCGGGCGTGTTTAATACCAGTGAAAGATTATCCGCGTACGCGTTGTTATTGGATCCTGGTGCGGCCAAGGTGAACGCAAGCGTGACTGTGGCAGACCGCGCGCCGACAGGCACCAGGCCGATGCGCCTTCGCCAGGTTTTGAACATTCGTCTTTTGTGCCAGCCAATCGTGGCGTCCATGGCATGACCCAAAGCGACCAGGAGCGCCCCGGTAAGCCGCAGGATGTCGAACTTATTCGGGTGCCGACCCGCGATTGAAACCGGCGCTGTCATTTACCAATCGGACGATGCGCCGCCACCACCGGAATCGCCGCCTCCGAAACCGCCGAAGCCGCCTCCGCCGGAATCACCGCCGCCGAATCCCCCGCCCCAGCTTCCGCCGCCGCCGCGCCCGCCGCTCCCCAGCATGCTGCCCAGGATCAAGCCAGGAAGGAAGCCGCCCCCTCCGCCGCCGCGGGACCCGCGGATGAAGAGGAAGATCAAGAAAATGGCACCGAAGATTAACGACCAGGGAATGGAATGCGTGACCGGTTCCGCAACCCGAGTGCGGGGCAGCACGGCCTTTATGGTGACGTTCTTATCCTTGGCGATAATGCTGCCGATGCTTTGAGCGGCAGTGAATAGCGCCTGTCCGTATTGGCCCTGTCG
>JAYTGM010000039.1:0-2816 GCA_043733425.1 Terriglobia bacterium | reverse complement strand
CGCGCGGCCAGTGGCATACGTGCACAGGTATGCCCTACCCGCTTTGGCTTCAAAGATTCCGGTGCGAAATGCCCAATTTCCGCATTAAAGCATTCAACGTAGTGCGAGGCATGCCAAGACGTGCCGCGGCTTTGGTTACTACTCCGCCCGACTCCCGAAGCATCCGGATGATGTGCTCCCTCTCCACTTGTTGCAAGGTGCCATCGCGAGCCGGTTCGGAAGCCTCAGCCCTAATCTCGGAAAGTGGTGCACGAAGCGTCGAACCCGGAGATAGAATTACAGCCCGTTCGATAAAATTTTCAAGCTCCCTTATGTTGCCTGGCCATGGCCAACTCACTAACGCGCGCATGGCGTCGGTCGGAATTTTCTCGATCTCTTTATCCATCGCCCGCGCGTATTTTTGGGTAAAGTGGCGCGCCAGTACCGGTATGTCTTCGGGCCGGTCACGCAAGGGTGGCGTTGTGATCGGAAACACCTTCAACCGATAGTAAAGATCGCTGCGAAACAGCTTGTCGCCCATCATCTGGGTGAGATCGCGATTCGTCGCGGCTACCAGCCGCACGTCAATCGGAATGGTTTTGGTGCCACCTAACCGTTCAAACGACTTCTCCTGCAGCGCGCGCAGCAACTTAGGCTGAAGGTCCAACGGGATATCGCCCACCTCATCCAGAAACAGGGTCCCGCGGTGCGCCATCTCGAAACGGCCGATCTTTTGCGAGAGTGCGCCGGTGAAAGCTCCTCGTTCGTAACCGAATAATTCGCTTTCCAAGAGCCCTGTCGGAATCGCCGCGCAATTCAGAGTGATAAACGGGCGGTCGCGCCTTGGACTCATCCGATGAACGGCGCGCGCCACCAGCTCTTTACCGGTACCGGTTTCGCCCAAAATCAAAACGGTCGCGTTGGTCGGGGCGACTACCTCCACCAAAGAGAGTATCCGCTTCAGTGCATCGCTGCGTCCGACAATGTCCGCAAAGTCGTGCTTCACCTCGATTACTTCCCGCTCCACGCTCTCAGAACGATTGCGGTCGCGAAGGTCCTGCACGAAAGTAAGCCACTGGAAAGGCGACAGTTTCAAGACGGCGGTGGCCACCAGGACAGGGATACGGGAACCATCTTTGCAGATCAATTCTTTTTCGAACGGCGTGCAGGCACCGAAACATAAGCCTTCCTCATGGGCAAGTTCATCGAGAGGAAGGTATTCAGGGGGAGTAAGCTCCGGCCAACGCAACCGTCCGGCCATCAGGTCTTCGCGGGTATATCCAACCATTTCGAGAAAAGCGTCATTTGCTTCGGGAATGTTGTCGAACTCGCCGGAAACAATGCCGGCGATCATGGTTTCCATCGCCATGGGACGGGAACTGGCCCGCGCCCGCCGCAACTTGGTGTCACGATCGTGCCGCTCGGTAAAGTCTCGAACCAATCGGGCGAAACCCTGCATATCGCCATTCTCATCACGCAGCGCCATCGTGATCACGTTGGCCCAGAAACGGCTGCCGTCCTTTCTCATGCACCAGCATTCATTTCCGAAATGGCCCTCCTTGGCAGACCTGTTCAGTTCTTCGCTCAATCTGCCGTACAGGCTTTCTTCAGCCGGATAGAGCAATGCCGAATTTCGCCCGACAATCTCCGCTGCACGGTAGCCGTAGATTCGCTCGGCACCTGAATACCAGGCAAGCACATCTCCCATTTGGTTCAACAGAAGTAGTGCGTAATCCTGCACCCACGCAGGAATCTCTGCACACGCATTTCCGGCATTTCCGCCCGCACTTTCTGAAACAGCCTTGTCATTCAGCAGCAGGAGATGCCGGACGGGAAGAACATTTTTCTTCGCTGCATAGGCCACTTGGCGCGGGTGTCCGTTAGAGTCAACTGACGGCAGCGTACCCCCCTGTTGCCCTTGTTCGAGGAAGGCCGTCCAAAGTTCCGAAACAAGAGGTCGAAAACCAGGTTCGATGAATTCATCCACACTGCGGCCGATAATTTTAGCCCGGGGAATTCCCAAAAGCTTCCCTGCCCCGGAACTGGCATCCAGATTGTGACGATCGGTATCCGTGATCAGAATCGGTGTAGAGGGATGAAACACCACGGCCCGAAACAGCAACTCCAATTGCTTTGGACCGTTTGCCGTGAGCCAATCTTCGGTAAGTGGCTGCGTTGCCGTGGAGGACATAGATGCTTTTTCATCGCCTTGCAAAACAAAATAGCGAGACGGCTTGGAATCCTGCCAGTGCCGTTATGAAATGGCACAGTGCACTGGTGATTTGCTTAGGCTACCACCGGGGCCGAAGGGAACATCAGTCAACTGGCCTCCATCGCTGGATGAGTTGTTAGATTCAGCTCCTTCCGCTCAACAATTCTTCGATCCGGCCGGCAAACCCGGCATCCCGTTGGATCGCAGCAGTACTTCGGGCACGCAATTGCTGCCGAGGCACCACTAGCCTCTGCGGTTCGGTTGCGCATGCATGGTGAAATTAAACTGAAAAAGTGGTATCCGTTCCCGGCAGAGCAAGTCAGCCGTTTGGATCGCGGCATGATTTGGCGTGCCACGGCCCAGATGCACGACATGGCGATTCGAGGCAGAGACACCATCGTAGACGGACAGGGTGCCATGCTCTGGAAGCTGTTCGGGTTGGGGCCGGTCATGGATGCATCCGGCCCGAATATTACCCGGTCGGCACAAACCTGATTTGAGTGGAAAGATCTGGTGGATACGGTACTGCGTTCCGGGTGAAAAAGAAAAGCGGTACGAGTCTTCGGGATCGCCCAACAAGATCGACGCTATCCGGCTGCTGAATCAAGGGCGATCTAGCTTCGCT
>JAYTGM010000038.1:0-2824 GCA_043733425.1 Terriglobia bacterium | reverse complement strand
CCAAAGTCACCGCCAAACCGCCATCACTTAAATCGTGGGCAGATTCCGCCAAGTCCGCTATGGCTATTTCACGCATCGCCGCCTGAACCCGCTTCTCGTAGTCCATATCGAGCTCTGGAGGCATCCCCCAAAGATCTTTCACCACGGTCTTTGCGTATTGAGTACTCCCAAACTGCCGCCAATCTGTTGTGCGCAATCCGCCTAAGAGCAAAACATCCCGCCCCGCGTTCTGAAACGCCAAGGGCACAGGTATTTTCGTCGTCATAATACCGACAATCCCCAGCACCGGCGTCGGATAAATACCTTCGCCCAGAGTTTCGTTGTACAAGCTCACATTGCCCCCGGTAATGGGCGTCTCGAAGAACTCGCAAGCTTCCGCAATTCCCTCAATCGCCTCCACCAGTTGAGCCATAATTTCCGGACGCTCCGGGTTTCCAAAGTTCAGATTATTCGTCGCGGCAACCGGTAGAGCACCCACAGTGGAAAGATTCCGGCAGCACTCCGCCACGTTCAACTTCGCGCCTTCCCTGGGCGAAAGGAAACAGTACCGGCCATTGCCGTCGAGCGATATTGCCAGCGAAACGCCGTTTTCTTTGACACGAACCACGGCAGCATCGGAGCCGCCCGGCGCAACCAGCGTGTTTGTCCGGACCGACCAATCGTACTGCTGCCAAATTTGCCGCTTCGAACATAAATCCGGGCTCTGCATCAAGGCCAGCAGGTCGTCCTGTACATTCCGAGAGACAAAATCCGCGCGGTCCAGCGGCGCAGTACGCAATGGCACCGTATGCGGCCGGTCGTACTTGGGTGCCTCTTCGGCAATTGCATGGTTCGGGATTTCCGCCTCAATGCGGCCCTGGTGCTTCACCCGAAGCAAACCATCGGCTGTGACAGTTCCAATGGTCACCGCATCCAATCCCCACTTACGGAAAACTTTGAAAACTTCTTCTTCCCGGCCGCGTTCCGCTACCAGCAGCATACGTTCCTGAGATTCGGAAAGAAGCATCTCGTAAGCGGTCATGCCGGTTTCCCGTTGCGGCACCAGATCCAGATCGATTTCGATCCCTACTCCGCCCCGGCTGCCCATCTCACAAGAAGAGGACGTCAAACCCGCGGCGCCCATATCTTGAATCCCGACAATCGCGCCGGTCTGCATCGCCTCCAGGCAAGCTTCCAGCAGAAGCTTTTCGAGAAACGGATCGCCTACCTGCACATTCGGGCGCTTCTGCTTCGATTCCTCAGTAAACTCCGCTGAAGCCATGGACGCGCCATGGATTCCATCGCGGCCCGTTTTTGCTCCCACGTAAATTACCGGATTGCCCACGCCCGATGCCTTGGCATAAAACACGTCTTCCGCTTTGCAAACGCCAAGCGCGAAAACATTCACCAGGGGGTTGCCGTTGTAGCAATCCTCAAAAAGGCACTCGCCGCCAATCGTCGGCACGCCAAAACAATTCCCGTAATGCGAAATCCCGCTAACCACCCCATCCATAATGCGCCGGTTCCGCGCACCGGCGGTTCGATGATCCAGTGTTCCGAAACGGAGCGAATCCAGCACCGCAATCGGCCGCGCACCCATCGTGAAAATATCGCGCAGAATGCCGCCAACACCGGTCGCGGCCCCCTGAAACGGCTCAATGTAACTGGGGTGGTTATGCGATTCAATTTTGAACGCGCAAACCCAGCCACCGCCGATATCGATAATCCCAGCGTTCTCACCCGGACCCTGCACCACCAGCTTGCCTTTCGTCGGCAACTTGCGCAGATGAATTCGTGAGCTCTTATAAGAACAGTGCTCGCTCCACATCACGCTAAAAACGCCTAGCTCCGTGTAGCTTGGGTCGCGCCCCAGCAGCGTGACCACCTTTTGATACTCAGCCTGGGTCAGTTGATGCGCCGCAATCACCTCGGCGGAAAATGCGGGCATATTCAGTCTCGCCCCATGCCAGAGAGACCCGCACCAGAAAGGAAAGACGATAAAATCGCGCGCCCATCCGTGGACCCCATCAGCGGATCGCTGGCTCTTTCCGGATGGGGCATCATTCCCATCACATTGCGCTTTTCGTTCAAAATTCCGGCTATGTTCCGCAGTGAACCGTTCGGGTTATCCGCGTAACGAAACACAACGCGATCCTCTGCTTCCAATTGGTCTAGCGTCGCGGCATCGGCGTAGTAGCAGCCCTCGCCATGAGCAATCGGAATCCGCAGCGTTGCGCCCGCTTGCAGTTCGGAAGTAAACCGGCTGTTCGCAGTCGCTGTGACAAGGTCCACAATTTTGCAAACGTACCGAAGCCCTTGGTTACGCACCAATGCTCCGGGCAGCAGCCCCGCCTCAGTCAATATCTGAAAACCATTGCAGATTCCCAGCACCGGCCCACCCTCAGCAGCAAAATTCTTCACCGCATTCATAACGGGAGAAAATTTGGCAATCGCACCGCACCGTAAATAGTCGCCATAGGAAAATCCACCGGGCAGAATGACCGCGTCAATTGGCCCTAAGCTCTCGGAATCATGCCAAAGAAAATGGGCTTCGTGGCCTAAATTATGGTGCACTGCGTACCAGGCATCGTGGTCGCAATTGCTGCCGGGGAATACGACGACTCCAACATGCATGAGGGAACTTTCAGTTTAGCAACGCACACGCTCCAGCGTTTTCCGAATGCTTTTCCACCGGCTGATCCAGGCTCAAAATGTGGTGGCGGAACGCATACTGCACCAAATGAGCTTTATTGTGAATGTGCAGTTTGCGCATTAGATTTACCTTGTGTGCATCCACTGTTTTAGCGCTCAGCAGCAGCATGCCCGCCACTTGCCTCACCGAATG
>JAYTGM010000037.1:0-2826 GCA_043733425.1 Terriglobia bacterium | reverse complement strand
CCGCCGCGGTTACTCCCCTCCGGCAGTTCCACTCTCTGAGGAGCGGAACTATCTTTCTTCGGCGGCAGCACGTCCTTGCCATACAGCTTCTGCAATTTCTTAGTCGTAATCGTAAACTTAGAATCCAGCAAATTGAGAAGAGATAAGTCTTTCGCCAGAATCTCTTGAAAGAACAGCACGGGTTGGTACCGGATGTCGCCTTGCAACTCCGCGTCCGCCGCGTATGCCGGAAATAGCTTGGCATCGAGCTGTATGCTTTGCCCTAACGCCCTTGTTCCCAGCCACTGCTCCACAAAACTCTGCATGAAGTCGAACGCCTTCGGGCTTCGAAGCATGCGGGCAATCTGACCCTTCAAAATTTCGGGCTCGTTCAGCTTGCCTTCCGCCGCCAGCGCTAGCAAAAGGCCGTCAGGAGTGCTGTTCCACAAAAAGTAAGAAAGCCTGGTCGCCATCGAATAATCGTCCAGTAAACGCATTTCCCCGGTTGGATTCGCCGGCTCGGTTCGAAATAAAAACTGCGGCGAAATCAGTACTCCCGAAAGTGCGAACAAGATGGAGTCGTCGAACGACTGCTTGGTGTTCTGCGCTGAATCAAACAGGGATTGGTAAAATCGCATTTCCGCAAGACTGGGCTGACGGCGGAACGCCCGAGGCAAAAAGGCCTCCAGAATCTGATGCGCTGCCTGCTTAGCTGAAATGCCATCGCCCGGTTTCGAGATCAGAAACTTGGCACGCGACCGGGGATCCTTAGCAGCACTATTCAAAGCCAGTTTCGCCGCATCCAAATACTTCTCCGCATGGATCGGTGAAAGGAACAAAGTCTCTGCCGCATTATCAAAACCTTCGCCCCCCGCGCCATCCGCGGGCAAGCCCCCACTAACATCCGTGTGAAGGTTCAACAGATCGCGAATTGTAGAGGCGTACTGGGTGCGGTTCAACCGCCGAACCGGGGCCGGGCCTGGCGTCATGCCTTCAGCGCAGGCTTCCAAGATCAGCGCTCCGTGAATCCATTCCGTGAACGCTTCCCGACCTTCAGCCGTGGGAGCCTTAGCGCCTTTCGGGGGCATTTCTACGTTGTGAACCCGCGTGAACATTGCTTCCCATTTCTGGGGGTTCTTCTGCAATGATTCGTATGTAGAAAAATGAGCCAGCCCCAATCCACCGGCGTTGGCCTTTCCACCATGGCATGACGCACAGTAAGTATTGAGGAATCCCAGAGCGTTGTCGAAAGTGTAGCTGGCCTTGACTGTTTGTGCTGTCAGACGCTCAGCGCCGCAGCAAAAAAGCAGACACACGGCAATGAGACTGGCAGGGTTGAAGGACATGGAATAGCGAGACTCTATTCTGCTTAAGCCTATCATGCCAAGGGTGATATGATTTGCTTGGTATGGCGAAATATGCCCTCTTAGTCGCACTCTTCCTTACTGCCGAACTCGTCACTGCCGCAGCGGAACTGTCCGGTATCTGGGTGGGCGAAACTCCCGGCCGAAATGGCGAAAAACAAGATGTCGCGTTTCAGTTTAAAAAGGTGAACGGGGCAGTCTCTGGAGTCATGTTCGGTGACGAGTTCGACCTGCCTGTGGACAACCTGAAAATAGAGGGCGATAAGATCAGCTTTTCTGTCACAACCACGAACTATTACAGTGGCAGTCGCGTTACCACGACTTACACCGGTACCGTCTCAGCACGCGACTGTCAGCTCACTGGCGAGCGTAAAGATGCCCCCGCAAGCCCGCCGGTCGACGACCGTCCCAACAGAAAGAAGGCGATCATAAGTCTCACGCGCGTCAACTAATAGAATATTCACTGTCAGGGGGTTCTGGTGCAAACGCCGGTCGTATCGGAAATGATCGACAGATGTCGCGATCCGTGCCAGTTGAGTAACTGTTCAAAGATCGGCACTTCGACCAGGAGATCGTCGCCCTGTGCGTCCGCTGGTACTTGAGTTTCAAGCCAAGCTTTTGCGATCTGGTCGCGATGATGAGTGAACGCGGCCTCAAGATGGCGCACACGACGATTCTACGGGGGTACAACATTGACTCTCCGGAGTAAGCGGCACACCTGCTCTGTTGGGGGCTCCTGGCGGATGGATGTATCTCTATCGGGCGGTCGACAAAGCGGGGAAGACCGCGGATTTTATCCTGAGCCTGACGCGCCAAGTGAACGCAGCCAAAACCCATTGTCCGGGTCCGGCCTGAATCGCATGATGATGGAATCACTGGCGTTCGGGGCGACCGAACGCAGCCTGACGCTGGCGAAGCAGGCCATAAAGTTTCCGACGACGACACCGCTCACTTGGCCAATAGCGGAAACGGCGTATCTGATCCCGATCTTCAACGGCGGGTGCCCTTGGCCGCTCGAGTTCCTTGCGGCGCTCGGGGCCGGAATGCCACTGGTCAACCTCTGAGCACTCGATCACCTCTGCCTGTTGTCGTGGCCCCTGCCCATGCCGAAGCCAGGGTTGTAGGCCCAGGTGCATTGAGGCGTCAACTCAACGGCACATAGCTTATATCGACTCCGCTGGGTTCCACGCCCGCCGTGCAGCCTCCCGCTGGCATGATTGTTTCGGTCAGTTCTTGACGGCGTAATCCTTTGTGGCCCGCAGCCACCGGCCATTACTGGCCGGGGCGGGAAGCTTCCATACTGGCGCCGAACCATGCCACAAGGCCGTTCAGTGCAAACCGTCGAAGGCTTTACAGAACCACCATTCCCAAAAATTTCTGCGCTGTCTCAATATTCCGTTCAGGAATCATCGTCAGAAGATCAACTTCAACCCAAACTGAATCTGCCTGGGCGTAGTAGCCTGTGTCGTAATTAGCCCTGCCG
>JAYTGM010000036.1:0-2828 GCA_043733425.1 Terriglobia bacterium | reverse complement strand
TCGGCGCGACACCCCCCGCAATCGCACCCTCCACCAGCGCGGGTGTCGTTGCGCCTAGGCCCGTGGCCCAGAGCGAAACGATGTCACCCGGCTTGGCGAATACGCTACCCGGAACCACGGCCGGGTCGGCAATAGAAGCGGCGCCGCTTGTGGCCGCCACGGTCCCGCTTCCGTATGTAAAGAACGCCGGTGACAGCGTCTGCACGGAAACGGTGGCTGCATCGCTCATCACCTGATTCACAAGATCCGGGTTCAGAATCACGCGCGCGCTTACCAAGCCGGGTGCCAGTGAAAAAGGCGCCTGGGCGTTGATCTGCGTACCGGATGCATAAGTAATAGGAACGCGCTTGCCATCCACCTCAACAGCCATGCAGGAAAACTGCTTGGGGAACGCGTTGTCCACCAAGTCGCGCCCTGCCACGGAGGAAGCTTGCGTACCAGATTGAAAGCCGGTTCCGTAAATGGATATCAGCGCTCCGGGCCCAATGGTGGAAACGAATGACCCGGCGTTTTGAATATCCCGAATGGCGGGTTTCGGCGCAAGCGCGCAAGCCGGAGTGACGGCGGAAATCGTTTTCAGAGTGGTATAGATGTGGTCACCCGTCAAGCTTCCATCCCCGTTGGCAGCGTTTCCGGCAGCGTAGAAAATCACGTTACCCACGTCCGTGGCGGGCGGCGTCCAGGTCACGTTGAACGTAAACCCGTCTCCAGCCGCGGTACGCGGTGCATTGGAGTGTTCTACAAATTCGATACCGCCGTTGCACGGCTCATTTCCTGTTTCGCAACGCACACGCACCACCGTGTCGGAAGAGAATGTGCCCGCCTGCTTGGTCTGGTCTGCCGCGGTACGCGCAATCAACTGGAAGCCCCAACGCAACGCATCCGGGTGCTTCACGCTCACTGTGACCATCTGCTTCACGCCAGGCGCATAACTCGCCGCCGAAATGGTCACGGACCCTTTGGGATCGGAGTTTGCGGGTCCTAAATTAGAATGGCATACAGCGCACGTAAGGCCGCCGTCCACTGCTGCGCCCGTCCGCTTCACCGGCGGACCTGAACTGAACGCAAACAACATAATCGGTACTGCGCCCAAACCCGAAAGCAGAATCTTCTTCATTGCGTTTATTTCCTCGCCGCCCTCGAGGCTACCAATGCAAGCTGCTGAATGCCAGCGTCGGCGCCTCTGTGAACATCACTTTTACAGTTCTTTCACAACTCGTATACGAAAAGCGCGTCCGGTAACGTTTTTTGTGCACCAAACTGTAAACTAACGTTGCTTGCATATGGAAACTATTCTGGTGATCGATGATGACGAAAGCTTGCGCGACACCATCGGCATGATGCTGGAGCGCGAAGGCTTTGAAGCTGTGCTTGCGGCCGATGGCACCACGGGGTTTAATTTGGCGCTCGGCACCAAACCGAACTTGGTGATGGTAGATCTGCGCCTGCCAGGCATGAGCGGCGTGGAAGTGTGCAAACAATTGCGTGCGGCACAAGTCAAAACGCCCATTATTGTCTTGAGTGCGGTGGGCGACGAAGTAGACAAAGTCCTGCTCCTTGAAATGGGCGCTGACGATTATGTGGTGAAGCCGTTCGGTACCCGCGAACTGCTGGCCCGCATCCGGGCCGTCCTGCGCAGATCTTCCGAAAGTAAGCCCCGCATCCTGCAATTTGCCGAAGTCCAAGTGGATTTAGACCGGCGCGCTGTCGTGCGCAAAGGCGAAGAACTAAAGTTCACCCCCGCCGAATACAACCTGCTGACCTACTTCATCCAAAATCCTGACAAGCCCCTAACCCGCGACATGATTTTGAATTCCGTCTGGGGCTATGAAAGCTACCCGAACACTAGAACCGTGGACGCCCATGTCGTCAGATTGCGCCAGAAGTTGGAGCCGGACCCGAACGTGCCGAGACATTTCATCACAGTCCACAAAATCGGCTACCGGTTTCTGCCATAGACCGCTTTATGCAGAAAATCATCCTGATCGTGGACGACAATCTGGCCTGCGCCGAACCGCTGCAGATTGCACTCGAATGTATTCGCGACATGGAAATTCAAGTCGCCGCCGATGCTGGCGCGGCGCTCGGAATCATCGCTGGCGCTCCGGATCGCATAGCCGCCATAATTACGGATCTGCGTATGCCTTTTGTCAGTGGATTGGAATTTCTAAATATCTTGAAAGCGGACGCCTGCCTGCGCAACGTTCCGGTTTTCATCATCAGCGGTGATAGCGACCCCTTGCTGCCGGCGCGCGCCATGTCCGGCGGTGCCGCTGCGTTCTTCACCAAGCCCTATTCACCGTTTGCCGTTCGTAAACGCTTGGAGCAATTACTCGCATGAAACTGCGCTGTCCCATTCTTGCCTCCCTTGTTATTGCGTCCGCCGCTCACGCCCAAACGGATTCCGCGCTCGACCGGATACTGGCCCGTCTGGACCGCATGGAGCAGGATAACCGCAAGCTTGCCGAAGAAGTGCAATCTCTCCGCGGCGAGCTGGCAATCCTTAAGAAAATGCCCATACCGGCCTCTGAATCCACCGCAACCGCGCCGCCCTTGGAAGAGCGGATTGCAGTGCAGGAAGCGCGAACCGATGAGATGTCCCAAAGTAAGGTGGAGTCCTCGCAAAAGAGCCCCGTCGCCATTACCGGCATGTTGCTTTTCAACGCTTTTCGAAACGGCAGGAACGCGGGCACCTCACAATACCCGGTCGTCGCCGCGTTCAACAGCGGGCCAAGCCCGGCCGGAGCGTCTCTTCGGCAGACAGTGCTTGGCCTGACTTTCAACGGGCCCTCGCTCCCCTGGGGCGGAAAAGCCACCGGCTCTGTGTA
>JAYTGM010000035.1:0-2828 GCA_043733425.1 Terriglobia bacterium | reverse complement strand
TCTTGCCGTCCTCCCGCTGCCGGTTCAGCAGAAACGTCAGCGCGCGCTTGGTCAGCGCATAGTCTCCGTAACTGTTCACCGCATACAGCGTAAACAGCGTGTCCCGCCCGAAGAACCACCCGAATCCCGGCCGCGCGGAATCGGCTGAGGAAAAATAACCCGCCACCAGACCCGTCTCCTCATGAAACTTCACTTGCGATTGGTCGATCGCCAGTTCCGCCCACCGCATCGCCAGATCGAATTCCGCATCCGGCGTGTGAACCGTCAAGCGATGATCGAAAAAATGCGCGTAGTAGTCCGCCGCCTCCGCATACAACCTTGGCCAATCCTCAGCCAGCCGGTCCAGTTCGCCCTTGCTGTTCGCAAACAGCAGCGGGAAGAACTGCTTGCTCTGCGTCTTCGGGTCGAAGTGAAGCTTAAACTCGGTCTGATAGGTCTTCGGCCGTTCCTGGTAAGGAGCCTCAATCCCCGGCCGTGCCCCCGGCAGCGCCATGTAGCCCGTCACCTTCTCGCTATCGGTGTGCAGTATGTAATAACCGCTCTCGCCCGCGCTCACCCACTCAATATTCGGCCGATTAAAATTCGGGGCAGGCCACATCCTTAACATGTCCGGAGTAAAGCTCAGCGTCAAATCCAGCGCCCGCGTTGACGATATTTCAAAGAACAACACCGGTCCCGCCTTCGCATGCGCAAACATATGTTGCTTCACCGTAAACGCTGCGTGCGAATAAGTAATCGTCGTGCGCTCCGGCTGCACCTCAATCGCCGCCGCATACTCCTGCAGATGAATCGGTATCGGGTAGTTCGCCAGTTCCGCGGCCAGTTGAAAGTGGCTGGCAATCTTCACCGGAAACTTCCAGGCTTCAAAACTTCCATCCTGCTGCCCGAAGATCGCGCCTTGCTCACCGGCAACCGTAAAGGGTTGGTGCGGCTGTGCGCGCTGCGTAATCGCGTACGGGCTCTTGCCCAAAAGAAACGCATCGGTCCCGCACAAACTCACCGGGCCCAACAGCACCAACCACCACCGCATCACTTCCCGGCCCAGATCGATTGCAAAGCCCACTCCTTCCCGCTGATCTGTTTCGCCGGTTTGCCCCGCGTATAAAAATCAAAACTCACCGGCTCGTTTTCCGGAAAAATCAGATTCGTAATCGCCACGCGGCCACCCTCAAAGAACACTTCCACGGAACTGCGGTCCACCAGCACCTTCGCATGCAGCGTGCCCTTCAGCGGCAGCGGAGCAGCCGTTCGCGCCGGAAAATTTTTACTGAAGTTCGTCAACCCCGAATGCGTCCGATCCACAAACGCTTCATGCCGCTTCGCATCGTACCCAATCACCGTATAAGCGCCGTCTTTGCCCTTCAGCATCCACCCCGCTTCATCGGCCCCGCCCATGTCGATCTCGCCTTCAAACTCAAAGCTCCGCCCCAACCCTTTCTCTCCATGCGGAAATTCCGTCGGCTGCTGCGTCAGCCGGATTCCCTCGGGGTAAGTCTTCAGCGCCAACTGCCGGGGCACCGTCATCTGCCCGCGCCACGGCTTCGTCGGAACCTCATTCGCATACTGCCAGTTATTCATCCAGCCCATCATCACCGGCTTCTGGTCCGCGGGTTGATTGTTAAACGTCAGCGCGCAATAGCAGTCCTTCCCGTAATCGCTCCACAGCGAAACACTCGCCGGGTTGTCGTTCACAAACCGCGTGCCATCGAAGCGCCCCACAAAATATTGCTCGCCAGACCCGCCCTGCAAGCCTCCCGGATTCAAACCAACTTTCAGAACCCAGCGCGTATTGCCTTCGTTACCATCCACCGGCAGCCTCACCAGATTCGGACATTCCCACTGGCCCGCCGTAGTCCCCGCCGGCCCAAAATCACTCAGCGTCTGCCACTTCTTCAAATCCGCCGACCCATAAAACCGGATCTTATGATCGCCCGGCAGCGATACCGCCATCACCCAATGTTTCCCCGCGTCAGACCAGAAAACATCCGGATCGCGAAAGTCCGACATATTCAAATCCAGCACCGGGTTCTGCGCGAACTTCGTCCAGGTGCGCCCCCGGTCGTTGCTATACGCCAGGTTCTGCGTCTGCCGAGCCGGCTTGCTATTCGTCTTCGGCGTATGGCCCGTATAAACCGCCACCATGCACGCCTTGTTCCCCGTGCAAAAACCGCTCGTGTTGTTCCGGTCCACCACCGTGCTGCCGGTAAAAATCATCACCCCGTTCTCTTCCGGAAGCGCAACCGCCAGTTCCTGCCAGTGAACCAGATCGCGGCTCACCGCATGGCCCCAGCTCATGTGCCCCCACTTATCGCCGAAAGGGTTGTACTGGAAAAACAAGTGGTATTCGCCTTCAAAATAGACCAGCCCGTTCGGGTCATTGGTCCAGTTCTGTTGCGGCGAAAAGTGAAATTGCGGGCGAAACGGCTGATCGTAGCTGCCCGCGAAAAGCAAGAAAAACGCTGCAAGAAAGTTCATGCGATAGCCAGCTGCTTCTCAATTTGTTCCAGCGAAACGCCCTTCGTTTCCGGGTACGTCGTCAGCACAATAATCAACTGCAGCACCATCATGGCAGAGAAGAACACGAACGGTATCGATTTCGAATGGCTCGCCACAATCGGGAAGCTCCACGAAATCAGCGCGTTCATCACCCAATGTGTAAAGCTCCCCAAACTCAAACCCTTCGCCCGCACCCGGTTCGGAAACACTTCACTGATGTATACCCAGATCACTGCGCCTTGCGAAAACGCGAAGAATGCAATAAATCCCACCAGGAGCCACACCAGCAGATTCTCATGCGAGCCCGACGCAAACACCGCCGCCACCCCGCC
>JAYTGM010000034.1:0-7831 GCA_043733425.1 Terriglobia bacterium | reverse complement strand
CGCCATCGCGCAGGATTTCAAGTTTGCCATCGACCTGCTGAATAGAAATTCCGGATGGAACCGGAACGCTCAGCTTGCCCTTGGGGCCCTGCACCTCTAACTGTTCGCCCATGGTTACCTTTACGCCCTGCGGTAAGGGGATCGGCTTTTTACCTACTCTCGACATAATTCCCTTTTTTGTCCCAAGAACCTTACCAAATACTACAAAGCAACTCGCCGCCAACGCCTTCTTTACGAGCGTGACGACCGGTCATTACACCGCGCGGCGTGGTGAGGATGTTGATCCCCAAACCGCCTTGAACACGCGGAATATCGTCCTGACCGACATAAGAACGGCACCCGGGGCGCGAAACGCGCTTCAGGTGGGTGATCACCGGAACGCCGTCTGAGCCGTACTTCAAATAAATTTTGATAACGCTCTTCGGACCTTCCTCGGCCACCTTGAAGTTGGCAATATAGCCCTCTTCCTTCATGATGCGCGCGATTTCAGTTTTGAGCTTCGAGGCCGGGATATCGACTTTCGGATGGCGAGCCGCAATGGCGTTGCGCACCCGGGTCAGCATATCGGCGATAGGATCACTTGTCATTCATTCACTCCTGTTCGTGCTTACCAGCTCGCCTTCGTCACACCGGGTATTTCACCATTCAACGCCAACTGCCGGAAACACAAACGGCAGATGCCGAATTTCGACAGGAAGCCACGCGGCCGTCCACAACGCCAGCACCGGTTGCGGTGGCGGCATTTGAACTTCGGCTTCTTCAGGTCTTTTGCGATTTTTGCGGTGGTAGCCATCTATAAAATCCTTATTTGCCTACTGGCGGAACGGCATGCCCATGTTTTTAAGCAGCGCGATTCCTTCCTGATCGGTACGCGCGGTGGTGGTGATGGAAATATTCATACCCAAGGTTTTATCAACTTTGGAGTAATCGATTTCTGGGAAAATCAGCTGATCTTTCACGCCCAGCGTATAGTTGCCGCGGCCATCGAAGCTCTTGCTAGAAACACCGCGAAAATCGCGGACACGGGCAAGGGCGATATTCACCAGGCGGTCGAAAAATTCGAACATCCGGTCACCGCGCAGAGTCACCATACAGCCGATTGCCATGCCTTCGCGCAGTTTGAAGGCAGCAATGGATTTTTTGGCTTTCGTGATGACAGGTTTCTGCCCGGCGATGGCAGCAAGCTCGGCGACGGCTTTATCCATTAGCTTCGCGTTCTGCGTCGCTTCACCCAGACCGATATTGATCGAGATTTTGTCGAGCTTCGGCACGCCCATGACGTTCTTGTAGCCGAACTCTTTGGTGAGTGCCGGCACCACGGTGTCGGTATAGTGTTTTCGTAAACGGGCTGCCATGTTAATAGTTTCCTACTTCTTATCCAGACTTTGACCGGTCTTACGGTTCACACGCACGCGGCGCGTCTTGCCGTTCCCCACGTCTTCCACTTTAGTGCCGATCCGGCAGGTGTTCCCCGCCCCATCTACAATCATCACGTTCGAGACGGCGATAGAACTTTCACGCTCTGCCATACCGCCCTTGATTTGCTTTTGCGGATTTGGCTTGGTCGCGCGCTTGATCATGCCAACATGTTCGACCAGGACCCGGCCTTTCTTCTCATCGACATCGAGGATTCGGCCGACTTTGCCTTTATCCCGACCAGCGATCACTTTGACCTGATCATTGCGCTTCAAACGGATGCGGACGCGCTCGTGTTTTTGGGCTGCCATGAATTTAAATGACCTCCGGGGCAAGCGAGACAATCTTCATGAACCGCTTGTCACGCAACTCGCGAGCTACGGGACCGAAGACACGTGTCCCGATCGGCTCATTAACCTCATTGATCAGAACAGCCGCGTTTTCATCGAATCGAATGTAGCTTCCATCCTTGCGGCGATGCTCTTTGCGCATGCGCACGATGACGCAACGGACCACTTTGCCTTTTTTGATGCTCGAATCAGGCGTTGCTTCTTTCACCGCCGCAGTCACCACATCACCTAGGCCAGCGCGCAACCCGAGGTCGCCGCCGCGGGGCAGGATACAGCTTAACCTGCGCGCTCCGCTGTTGTCGGCCACCGCAAGGATGGTTCTCATTCCAATCATAAGTCGTCTCTCACAAAGAACTTTAGCCCCGTCACGAAAGAGGCCATCGCCCGAAAATTAAATCTTCGAATCCAAATCTTTCGGCTGTGCGCCAACCTGCGGTGCCCGCCGAATCACTTCCGCCAGTTGCCAATGTTTCAATTTGGAAAGCGGACGACATTCCACGATTCGGACAATGTCGCCCATTTTCGCGTTACCCGTTTCATCATGCGCATAAAACTTCTTGCGCTTTTTCATGATCCGCTTATATAAGGGATGCGGAACACGCCGGGATACAGCCACAACGACAGTCTTTGCCATTTTGGTCGAGACAACTTCACCGACCTTTTCATTCTTATTTGAAAAGGCTTGCGCGGGTGCCGGCGGAGCCGCCGTTTCCGTTTTCGCTACCTGTTGATCCGCCATCTACTTCGCCGCCTTTTCAATTTCACGCTCTCGCAGCGTGGTGAGCATTCGGGCACGGTTTTTGCGCATACTCCGAACCTTTTTCAGACCGTCATTCTGGCCCATCGACATCTGAAACTTGAGGCGGAACATCTGCGCTTCCATGTCAGTCAACTGCGACTGAATTTCGCCAGAGTCCAGATCCCGCATATTTTTGTGTTTCATCGCCTCTACTCCGTTACGTCCGTGGCTTGCTGCTCACGCCGGACAAATTTCGTTTTCATGGGAAGTTTATGAGCGGCCAAACGGAAAGCCGCTTCCGCGATTTCCGGCGTTACACCTTCCATTTCAAAAAGGATTTTACCAGGCCGCACCACTGCAACCCATTCTTCAGGGGCACCTTTACCTTTACCCATACGGGTTTCAGCGGGCTTCTTGGTGATGGGTTTGTCGGGGAACACGCGGATCCAAACCTTGCCGCCGCGCTTGATGTAGCGCGTCATCGCGATACGGGCGGCTTCGATTTGGCGAGCCGTGATCCAGCCGCAAACCATTACTTTAAGGCCGAATTCACCAAACGAAATCGACGAACCGCGCCAAGCTTTTCCAGTCATGCGACCGCGCTGTTGCTTGCGGTATTTGACCTTCTTGGGCATCAACATAATATGTTATTCCTCCCCGCCATGCCCGGTCTTGTCTTCGGGCGCATTTGCCTGTGGATCGGCGTGACCACTTTCGGGCGGTAAAGCCGAGGTTTCGGAAACCGCAGCGGATTCAGGCTGCTGCTGAGCTTCCTGCTTCCAGGAAGGATTCGCCTGAGTGGGGCTCATCAAGGGCGGCATCAGCGCTCCGCCCGAACGGGTAGGACGGGCAAGATCCCCAGGTGCAGCTTGCGTGGGTGCACCGCCCATATCGATTTGACCAGCCAAAGGAGCGGGTTGTTGTTGTTCGCGACCGGCAGAATCGCCCCGGCCACCACCGTCACGCCCACCACCGTCACGCCGCGGACGGCGGTCACGGTCCGGACGATCCTGCCGTTCCCGGCGCGGTTCCGGATCCCCGGTGAGCGACCGGCGCTTACCTTCGATGATTTCGCCTTTGTATACCCAGGCTTTAATCCCAATAACCCCGTATGTGGTATGAGCTTCCGTGAAACCGTAATCGATATCGGCGCGGATGGTGTGCAGCGGCAACTGGCCTTGCAGATACCATTCGCTACGGGCGATTTCAGCGCCGTTCAAGCGGCCTGAGACACGGACCTTGATGCCTTTGCAACCAAAACGGAGAGCAGAATCGACAGCTTTACGCATGGCGCGGCGGAAAGCGACACGCTTTTCCAACTGAAGAGCGACCGACTCGGACACAAGCTGCGCATCGAGTTCAGGCTTATGAACTTCCTGGATATCAATAAAAACTTCGCGGTTCGTCGATTTCGCGAGATCCTGCTTGAGCTTTTCGATTTCAGCACCTTTGCGCCCGATGATAATACCAGGGCGCGAAGTGCGAATGGTGACCCGCAGCTTATTGCCTGGGCGATCGACTTCGATGGAACTCACGCCGGCCGACTTCAGACGTTTACGGAGATCTTCCTTGAGCTCTATGTCTTCCTGAAGGAGCTTGGCAAACCCCTGTTTTGCAAACCAGCGCGAACGCCAAGGCTTAGTAAAGCCAACGCGGAACCCATACGGATGAACTTTCTGTCCCATTCTTTGCTAGACCTTTTCCGCCACTTTGATTACGATATGCGCCGTGCGCCTTTGATACCGATAGGCGCGCCCCATGGGAGCGGGCCGGATTCTTTTGCTGCGCGGACCCTCATTGACATACGCTTCAGAAACGCGCAAGGCATCTACATCTACGTCATCCGACAGGTTCTGAGCATTCGCAACAGCTGATTTCAGAACTTTTTCCACGGCGGGTGCAATGCCCTTGTTCGTGTTACGCAGGATGGCGATGGCAGGACCGACGGGCAGGCCGCGGATTAAATCCACCACCAGCCGCGCTTTCTGCGGCGAAACTTTCATATATCTTGCTTCTGCTCTAGCTTCCATTTATCAGGTGACCTTTACGAGCGCGCCGATTTCTCGGTGGCAGCCTTTACCGCATGACCCTTGAACGTGCGCGTCGGAGAGAATTCCCCTAACTTGTGACCGACCATATTCTCCGTGACATAAACCGGAATAAACTTGCGCCCATTGTGTACGGCGATGGTATGACCAACGAATTCCGGCAGCACGGTGGATCTGCGTGACCAAGTGCGAACTACTTTCTTTTCGTTCGCCGCATTCATCTTTTCAAGCTTCTTTTCAAGGTGTCCGTCTGTAAACGGCCCTTTTTTAACAGATCGTCCCATTCCGCCTTACCTCTTCTTCGCTTTGCGATTCACGATAAATTTATCGGTCCGCTTATTGTTGCGTGTCTTGAAGCCGCGCGTAGGCTGGCCCCACGGGGTAACCGGATGACGGCCGCCGGAAGTTTTACCTTCACCACCACCATGCGGGTGATCGACTGGGTTCATGGAAACACCGCGGTTATGCGGCATCCTACCCAACCAGCGGGAGCGCCCCGCTTTACCGAGTGCCTGATTTTCGTGATCGGAATTCCCTACCACACCCACGGTCGCCATACAGTCAGAGGAAACGCGCCGCGTTTCACCGGAGGGAAGCTTCAAAAGAGCCATGCCGGCTTCGCGCGAAACCAATTGCGCCTGAGTGCCGGCGGAACGTGCCATCTGAGCACCTTTGCCAGGCCGCAATTCAATGTTGTGCACAATGGTGCCAGGCGGGATATTTTTGAGCGGAAGAGCGTTCCCTACCAGGATATCCGCTTCGGGGCCAGAGGAGACCGTTTGCCCGACTTTCAAGCCCTCCGGCTGAAGAATATAGCGCTTTTCGCCATCAGCATAGTTTAAAAGAGCGATACGGGAGGAGCGGTTCGGATCATATTCGATGGTGGCGACGACAGCGGGAACTCCCGCCTTATCACGCTTGAAATCGATTACGCGGTAAGCCTGTTTGTGGCCGCCGCCAATGAACCGGGAAGTAACACGGCCGGTGTTGTTACGACCGCCCGAACGGACCTTCTTCTCAACCAGCGACTTCTCCGGCTTATCGGTCGTGATCCCCTCGCGGGTGACCACTGTCATATAGCGGCGGCTGGGAGTAAATGGACGAAATGATTTAATGGGCATGCGCTTAAATGTCCGTGAATTCCGGAACTTTCTGACCTAGCTTGAGCTTTACGTAGGCCTTCTTCCAATCAGAGCGGTAGCCGGAGAACTTCCCACGACGCCGGAGCTTACCTTCAAAATTCGAGGTTCGCACCGCTTCCACTTTGATGGAGAACAGCTTTTCCACAGCAGCCCGCACTTCTACTTTATTTGCATAACAGGCTACTTCAAAACAAAGCGTGCGCTCAGATTCCTTCTTGGTAGTGCCTTTTTCCGTGATCAAAGGCCGTTTGATGACATCGTGCAGCTTCATTTATGCAGCCTCTTTTTTCGATAGTTTGGGAGCCAGTGTTTCGCTCAACCGTTCGGCCGCTGCGCGGGACAACAGAACCCTGCTCGCATCAAGCAGGTGATAAACACTGACTTCGCGGGAATGTAAGAGCACTACACCTTCGAGGTTGCGGGCCGAGAGTTCCAGATTGCGGTTCTCTTCGTTTTCAACAATCAGGACTTTCTTTGTCAGTTCCAACTTTGTCAGCGTGGAACGCAGATTTTTGCTTTTGTGATCGTTCAGCTGGAATGAAGAAACGATGCCCAGTTCCCCATCGCGAAGTTTCGCTGAAAGAGCGGAGCGCAAAGCACCGAGCATCATCTTCTTCGGCAAGTCGTAAGAGTAATCGCGCGGTTGAGGACCGTGTGAAGTACCGCCATGACGCCATAAGGGCGACCGGACGGAACCCACGCGAGCTCTACCTGTTCCTTTCTGCTTCCAGAGCTTCTTACCGGAGCCAGCTACCTCGTGTCGGGTCTTTGTCTTGTGAGTACCGGCACGGCGGGAAGCATTGAACTGTCGCACGGCTTCGTAGAGCAGCGCTTCATTTACTTCTGCACCAAAGACGGCATCGGACAACTCCATTTCGCCCGACTTGGTCCCGTTGAAATCAAAAACGTCAATCTTAGGCATGAGTTAGCGCTTCGCCCTCTTCACGACTACGTAGCTGCCGATCGCGCCGGGAACCGCACCCTTCACCACGAGCACATTATCTTCAGCCACCACATCGATCACTTCTAGGTTGCGAACCGTGACCTGTTCATCGCCCATGTGACCGCCCATGCGCATTCCGGGGAACACGCGTGAAGGGAAACTTGAAGACCCGATAGAACCCGGAGCGCGGTGGAACATGGAACCATGGCTGCCTTCTCCACCGCGGAACCCGTGCCGCCGCACAACACCGGCGAAACCGCGACCCTTGCTAATGCCGATCACGTCGATTTTGTCGGACGGTTTGAACTCACTCGCCAAAACCTGATCGCCAGGCCTCATATCGCCTGAACCTTGAGTGCTGTGGCCCTTGTCGAGGCGAAATTCGCGCAGGAAACGTACACCTTCCGCCGAGCCCTTTTTCAAATGACCCGTTTCTGGCTTATTGATCCGCGAAGGTTTGACAAATTCTACCAACCCGAGCTGAACAGATTCGTAACCATCCGAGTTCACGGTCTTGCGTTGCACCACTGTGCAAGGTCCGGTCTTCAACAGCGTCACCGGGACTGCCTGCCCGTCGGGCCGGAAGATTTGGGTCATGCCGATTTTTTTGCCTAGAATACCTGGGCTCATGATTCTCTAATCCGTTTCACTGAAATTCACCAGCCAAAGGCCAGCGCTACTTATTTATGATCTTTACCGAAAGCTTTAATTTCTACGTCGACACCGGCCGGCAAATCCAGCTTCATCAACGCGTCGACTGTCTGCTGGGTTGGCTCCAAAATATCGAGCAACCGCTTATGCGTCCGGATCTCAAACTGCTCCCGTGACTTCTTGTCCACATGCGGCGACCGCAAGACGGTCGTTCGCGAAGTAGAGGTCGGCAGAGGGATGGGACCGGCAACCTGAGCGCCGGTCCGCTTCGCTGTATCCACAATTTCCGTGGTCGATTGATCGAGCACACGGTGATCGTATGCCTTCAACCGAATACGAATTCTTTCTCTTAGGGACGCCATTAGTCTAAAATCTCTGACACAGTTCCGGCACCCACGGTACGGCCGCCTTCACGAATTGCGAAACGAAGCCCTTTATCCATCGCGACGGGGGTTTGCAGTTCCACGTTAAGCTGCACGCTATCGCCCGGCATCACCATTTCAGTGCCTTCCGGCAGGTTCGCCACACCCGTTACGTCCGTG
>JAYTGM010000033.1:0-19165 GCA_043733425.1 Terriglobia bacterium | reverse complement strand
CTGATCGGCAATTGCGGGGGCAGCGTCGCCGTAGCGCCTGCCCATATGAGCCATATCGACGCCCAGGACCCAGAGCAGCTTATCCGCTTCGCGCGCATGCAGGTCTGCCAAAGCCCCAAAAAAGCGCTTGACTCGGTCATTCGTTTCGGGCGCGCGCCCCTCGCGAATACTTCGTCCAAAGGAGCCAACCAGAATAGGTAACACCCGGATATCCGGTCCGAAAATCGATTGGAGGAAAATAACCTGGAACTCGATCGAATGTTCCACTGCGTGGCAGTAATCTTCCATTTTCGCGGCGGGTTGTGTTTCAAGATGCTTCAGCAAATCGGGGGCAGTTTGACAGGTTCCGAAGGGTGT
This sequence comes from Terriglobia bacterium, assembly GCA_043733425.1. Classification (GTDB taxonomy): domain Bacteria; phylum Acidobacteriota; class Terriglobia; order Bryobacterales; family Bryobacteraceae; genus JALYXI01. Next base: position 18,808 of record JAYTGM010000033.1, on the reverse strand, counting down.
CGAAAATGGCTTTCGGGTCAGGCCGAAGCAATCGGGCTCACCGTAATGGCTGGTACCCAGAATGACGAAGGTCCTGTCGCGCGCCTCCGCGGGGAGAGCGGCATAAGCGGCACGGTAACATTCCCAACCACCTTCCGGGCTTACATGCGGCGCGGCAATGCCTAAGGGCACACGCTTAAGCGGTGGGCCTTCTGCGTTTGCCAGATACTCGGTCATGAGGGTGCTTAATTCGTTTTTGTCATCCGGGTATGCCGTTCCAGCATGCGCCGGTTTGCGAACCGGACTTTCTAGGAAATTGCGCTGGCAGCTATCGCGCATTTGAGCGAAAGTCTCATCTTCCAGAAAACCGCTGCTGCTCAACACATTCTGCATGTTTTCGAGGATGCCGCCCACTTCAAGGCTTTGAGTGAGCCTCACTAAAGTTGTGCGGAGGTCGCTTTCGGTCTGAAAGCCATCGAAACAGGAGAGAGCGGGAACAAGGACAGGAGGAATCACCAGCACCGCGTCAGAATAGTGGAACGAATCGCGGATGAGAAGACCGGGCTGATTCTCGATAGGAGACGGCATAAAATCGAGATTCTGCCGCAGGCTCGGTAACAAAGGCATGCCTTATTGTTGCCTCGCTGGTTGCTGCTGTGTCATGCAGTGGAGCGTGCCTAATCCCCACACAAGCGCGGTGCAATCGATCCCGGTCACCTCGTGATGGGGAAATAGGCCCGCGAGGATATTCAGTGCTAAGCGATCGTTCGGGTCATTAAAGGTAGGTACGAGCACAGTGCGATTGGCAATGTAAAAGTTCGCATAGCTGGCCGGCAGACGCTGGCCGCTGAAGTACAGCGGCTTAGGCATGGGGAGGCGCACCACTCTCACCGGGTAACGGGACAAAATGGCTTCGTTTTCTTTCAGGATTTCGTGATTGGGATCGGCTGGATCGTCCTCCACCGCAGCGACAACGGTGGAAGCGTCAGTGAAGCGGGCTATGTCATCGATATGGCCGTGAGTATCATCGCCGGCAATGCCGCGATTCAGCCAGAGTATGCGGTCAGCACCCAGGTACAGGGAAACGGCAGCTTGCAATTCTTCCCGGGTGGAATCGGGATTGCGTTTCTGGATGGGACTTAGCAGGCACTCTTCCGTGGCGAGTGCCAGGCCACAACCGTTTACGTCAATTGCGCCGCCTTCAAGCACAATCGAAGGCATAATGGCTTCGTATCGTTCAGCAATGGTGATGCCCGCCTGCTGATCTAAATGATGGTTCGCGTACTTGGCCCAACCGTTAAAACGCCACTTGACCGCGACTAATCCGCCATCGCTCTTGAAAACGAAAAGCGGGGCGTAGTCGCGGGTCCATACGCGGTCCGTGGGGACATGGAGGAACTCGCAAGCGTGCAAATCAGCACCGGCTTTACTCAGCGTGCGCCGCGCGCGATGTTCGTGATCGGCATCCAGTACCAGAATGCGAACGCGCTCAACCAGAGCTAGCTTGCGCACAACTTCGGCGTATGTCCAGGGAATCGGCGTGAAGCGCCCGGGCCAGTCTTCGCGATTATGGGGCCACGCAATCCACGTAGCCTCATGAGGCTCCCACTCGGCGGGCATGCGGTACTGCTGCATCAGATCAGCATCCGGTTGACGATGGGGCCGTACGCGTCTATGCGGCGATCGCGCAAAAATGGCCAGTTGCGGCGTGTTTCATCAATTTCGCGAGAGTCGCATTCCACCACAAGGATTTCTTCCTTGTCGTGAGATGCTTCAGCCAGCACTCGTCCGAAAGGATCCGAGATAAACGAGCCGCCCCAAAATTCCAAGCCGCGCTCTGGAGGTCCTTCGAAGCCGATGCGGTTCACGGCGGCAACATAGATTCCATTCGCAATTGAATGAGAGCGCTGTATGGTTCGCCAGGCATCGTGTTGAGCTTCACCGAATTCAGCCTTCTCTGACGGATGCCAGCCGATTGCGGTGGGATAAAAAAGTATATTCGGGCCGCCAAGCGTAGCCAGCCGGGCAGCTTCCGGAAACCATTGGTCCCAACAGACAAGAGTCGCGATGCGGCCTGATTTTGTATCCCATGTACGGAACCCGGTATCGCCGGGGGTGAAGTAGAACTTTTCAAAGAAAAGCGGATCGTCCGGGATGTGCATCTTGCGATAGATACCCAGCAGCGTGCCGTCCGCATCGATCATAGCGGCGGTGTTGTGATACAAACCCGCCGCGCGACGCTCGAACAGCGATGCGATCACTACTACTCCGGCCTGACGCGCCGCTTCCGACAGGGCCTCAGTGGAGGGGCCAGGGATAGATTCGGCGAGATCGAACAAGCGCGCGTCTTCTTCGCGGCAAAAGTATTGCGAACGAAAAAGCTCAGGCAGGCAGACGATTTGCGCACCCTTCGCGGCAGCTTCGCCCACCTTGCGAACGGCCCTGCGGAGGTTTTCGTCAGGGTCAGGAGAGCACGACATCTGAACCAAACCAACGCGGAATTTTTCTTGGGAAGCCACGCTTCATTGTACGATCGGGAGTACTGGTGGCGGATCAATTTTACTCTCTGGCATGGCGGGAACAGAACGATCGTTCAGTAGCCGCTGATTTTTTGGAGCGGGTGGTCGATGAAGGTGGCGAGGCGTTCCTGGACACGCAAGGTTTGTGGTGGATGCCGCGTGTTCCAGAAGCCCTCCAGGAGCTTTACGGCGTCACATTGCGGAGGGGCGAGCCCCATGGGCTCCTAAAAAAAGCGAGTGAGTTTCGTCCGCCGGGAAGCGTGCAGGGCAAGGGAGAGCGGCTGACGCTTGATCTGCGCGAAAGCGATGTTTGGCTGGCTGCGGCCTTTCTGCTGGATCGTGTGGAGGGTGTGAGCCTGGCGGCGGATGGGACTATGCTGCTCGATAGCCCTTATGCGGGCGGGTCTACCGCGCGGGCCCGCAATTTTGCGGAGCAGTTTGGGCTAACGGTGACGTTGAACGATGACAAGCGCTTGCAGGCGAAGTGGGAATTGCGGCGTCCCCGCTTAGGGGTGATAGCGGTGCCGCTTGCCGTGACGGAAGCGTTGGATCGGTACCGCGCTCCTTATGTACGAGTAGAAGTCGCGCGCAAGCAGGAGGTGGATTCGGTGATTGTGGGGCGCTCTGACTTGGGTGAGGCGTTCGGCAAAGCGGGGGGAAAAGTGATTGTGGTGGATGGTGCTTACCGGCTGATCCCCGCGACGGCGAAGGTGCTGTTGCGCGAGGTGTATTTAGGGTCGGCGCGTGCGGTCTGATTCCGTGGTGCTGTTCGATATCGATGGAACGCTGGTACGGCGTAGTGGACCCTATCATCGCGATGCGTTGAGTGTAGCGGTCCGGGAAGTGTTTGGGATTGAGACGACTACTGACGGGATTCCGGTGCACGGCATGTTAGACCCGGACATCTTGTGCGCGATGCTGGCGCGTGCCGGTGTAGAGGAAGCTGTCGCGCGCGCTGCAATGAATCAATTGCAACTTGCGGCGGAAGAATACTATTTGCGGGTTTGTCCTGATTTACGGCACGCCGCGTGTCCTGGTGTCAGACCGTTGCTCCAGCGGCTACGCAGGAAACGCGTGCCGCTAGCCTTGGTAACTGGTAACTTCACCCGCATTGGGTGGCGCAAGCTGGAGCGCGCCGGATTAAGCCGTTACTTTCAGTTCGGTGCATTTGCTGAGATGGCGAAAACGCGCGCGGAACTGGCCGCAATTGCGGCTCGGGCGCTTGGGGCACAAGGTCCGGTGTATCTGGTGGGCGACGCGCCAAGCGATATTGAGGCTGCGCGGGCGAATGCATTCACCTCGGTTTCGGTTCATACGGGAGTATCAGGGCGCGAGGAGTTGGCGGCGCTGGAGCCGGATTATTTATTGAGGAACTTGCGTTGGTTCAGGTAAATTCTCACACAGCAATAATTTCCGCTGCTTTGCCCCGCGCTTATTTCGCTTTTTGGGTCGTCTTGCAAATCTCGTCATACCAGAGATGCAACAAGGGCAAAGGAGATCTGTAAGGCAGCTGGCAGGAGACCGGAATTTTCGGCGATGCAGGAACAATACGGCAAGCCAGAACTGTTCACGGGCTTCCTTGAAAGGCTGTAATCTGAACTCATGGAGTTGGTATTCGAAGTTCGTGATGCTGAGAATGGTGGTTTCTTCGCCCGGGCGCTCGGCCATTCTGTCTTCACTGAGGCGGAAAGCTGGGAAGAACTCCGCGCGAACGTCATAGAAGCCGCAACCCTTCATTTTGAAGAAGGGCCAGCGAGGCCCCAATCCATACAACTGCATTACGTGCGGGATGAACTGATTTCACTAGAAGCGGCGTGAAACTGCCTCGGGGCGTTTCGGGAAAACAGTTGGTCCGAATGTTGGAACGGCTCGGATATTTAGTGATCCGACAGAAGGGCAGTCACGTTAGACTTCACCATGCTGGGCCACCGCAGCACACAGTTACAGTGCCTCTTCACGACCCTGTCAAGACAGGCACTCTGCATGGAATCCTCTCCGATGTCGCGGGTAATACTGGCATTCCGCTTGAACGGTTGGTTGAACTTCTTTGATGTAACGAGCCGATTAAGCTAGCGCTTTCTCCAGCCCGCTGCGTATCGCGCCTTCAATTGTGCTCTGAAACGGACGGGCCAGCCACGGAATGTCGCCCTTTGCTGTAACATCAGCTTCGTTCACATGAAGTGAGCAGCCGATTGAGAAGCCCTTTATTTTTCCGCTAACGGTGCAGGTGTCGCCTTGCCAGGTTTGCGTGATATTGCCCGCGTCGTTGGGGAATTGTTGCTTCAGGTTCTCGGCAAACTTGTCGATACGGCGTTTCGCCTCTTCGGGTGGAAGCGCGTGAGGGACTGTAAATTGCATCTATTCATACCTTAGAACTTCAGCGGGGCTGATGCGAGTAGCATTCCTCGCCGGGTAGATTGTGGCGAAAAAGCTAACACCGATTGCAACTGCCGCCACGTACAGGCCATCGAACGGGCGCGGTTCAAACGGGACAAAGCTGAGCGAATAGATTTGCTCGTCCAACCGGATCCACTGGTAACGGTTCGCGAAGTAACACAAGCTGTAGCCCACAACCAATCCGATGACAGTCCCGGTGATGCCGATCAGCACGCCCTGGGTCATGAAGATGCGGCGTATCTGGCTTGCTCTGGCGCCCATGCTCATTAGCACCGCTATATCGCGCCGTTTTTCCATGACCATCATCACCAACACAATCAGAATATTCAGCGCCGCGATTAGTTCAATCAGACCGATCGTGATTACGGTCACGATTTTTTCCATATTGAGAGCTTTGAGGAGCTGGCGATTCTGTTCCTGCCAATTGGTAGAGGCAAAGAGCGGACCTGCAATCCGCTCAGCTTCTTTTGCGATTTGAGGTGCCAGATAGACGTCATCCACGCGAAGCTCAATCGAATTGACCACATCGGGCAGAGAGAGAATGCGCTGCGCGGTTTCGAGCGGAACGTAAGTCCACTTGTCGTCCAGGTCATAAAAGCCGGATTCGAAGGTGCCGGCCACGCGCAGCCTTACGGATTTTGGTCTGGCTCCGAACGGCGTCATGGTGCCCTGCGGGCTCACAACGGTAATGTTGCTGTTCGCAACCATGCCGGTATCTTGCGCCAGGCGGGAGCCGATCAAAATAGTGTCGCCTTGAAATCTTTCCAAGGTACCGGTCTTCAGATGCCGCAGGGTCTCACTCACGCGCAACTCGCTTTCGAGCACGATGCCCTTCAGGATGGCTCCCTGGCTCGCGAGCGGGCCGGTGAGAAAAACCTGACCGTACAGCACCGGGGCCGCCGCCGTGACATGCGGAATTTTCAGAAGCTTGGGGATCAACTCCCGTGAATTCGCAATTCCGGGACCGGGGTCTTTTTCAAGCACGTTGATATGGGCAGTGGCACCTAAAAGATTACGCTGTAGCGTATTGCGGAAGCCGTTGTTTATTGCCAAGGAGATTACCAGCGCCATCACGCCTGCTGCTACGCCAAGCACGGAAATTGCGGTGATCACTGAGATCACCGCTTCTTTGCGTCTTGCCCTCAGGTATCGCGCGGCAATAAAAGATTCAAACGTCAAGGCGGCGCAACCGGTCTGCGATCCCGATCTCGGTTTCAGGCCGCAAAAGGGGAAAAAGGATCACGTCGCGAATCGATCGGGAGTTGGTCATCAGCATTACCAGGCGGTCGACACCGATGCCTTCACCTGCCGTTGGAGGCATAGCATAGCTGAGGGCCCGGAGAAAATCTTCATCCATTGGCTGCGATTCCTCATCGCCCTTGGCGCGCATTGCCACTTGAAGATCGAAGCGCCGCCGCTGTTCCTGAGGATCGTTCAGCTCGGTGTAGGCATTCGCGATTTCCATTCCGCCAACGTATAGTTCAAACCGCTCGACCAGACTGGGGTCTTCAGGTTTATTCTTCGATAGCGGCGAAACTTCCACCGGAAAATCGTAAATGAACGTAGGCTGGATGAGAGTCTTCTCCACTTCATTTTCAAACCGCTCCACCAGTGCGATCCCCTTCAGCGTGTGGTCGCCTACAGCTTCCTGCATCGTCAAGCGCCGAACCTGGCTATAGTCGATCACGTGTTCACCGAATGGGATCTCCGTACTTCCCGTGACATCGAGCGCTACCTGTTTCAGCATCTGCGCGGTTAAGTCCATCAGGCCGTTGTAATCGGTGTAGGCCTGATAAAACTCCAGCATGGTGAACTCGGGATTGTGGCGTGTGCTGACGCCTTCATTGCGAAAGTTGCGGTTGATTTCGTAGACGCGATCCATCCCGCCCACTACCAGCCGCTTCAGATAAAGCTCCGGTGCGATGCGCAGGTACAAATCGATATCGAGCGTGTTGTGATGCGTAACGAAAGGCCGGGCCGACGCGCCGCCATACAAGGGCTGCATCATCGGAGTTTCCACTTCAACAAAATCGCGCTCATCCAACTGCCGCCGCAGGGACGAGATAATTTTCGCGCGCTTCACAAAAACCTCGCGGCTCTCCGGTGTCACGGCCAGATCCAGATAACGTTGGCGATAGCGGGTTTCCACATCTTCCAGACCGTGCCATTTTTCGGGCAGCGTGAGGAGTATTTTCGAAAGGAACTGTAGCCGCTCAACGTGGAGGCTGAGCTCACCGGTGCGTGTCCGGAACAGATAGCCTTCCGCGCCTATAATGTCGCCCAGATCCAACTTTCCGAAAAGGTCATAATCGGCTTCGGGCAGGGCGTCTTTCTTGATGTAAAGTTGGAGCCGCTCGCCGCCCTGCGCTAGATGGGCAAAGCTGGCTTTTCCCATGCGCCGGATGGTCATAATGCGGCCGGAAACCGCAATTTTATTTTCCGTCGAAAGAGAGTCAGCAACCGATTCGCCGTATTCTTTCAATATTTGTGGGACCGTATGCGTGAAATCAAAACGGCGGCCATAGGGTAGCTGTCCGGCGGCCTCCATGGCGCGCGCGCGCCTCAGGCGCGTTTCGAACAACTCATCTTCAAGCGACAATACACTCTCCTTCGAACAAGTACGTTATTATGGCTCAGCGAATTTACCGTTTGAGCCGATCTCTTTCTATCATTATCCCCGCTTACAACGAGGAGAACCGTTTACCTTCCACGTTGCGTGAGGTCACGGGCTACCTTGCCATGTCAGAATGGCACCCCGCGGAGATCCTGGTGGTCGACGACGGGTCAACTGACGGCACGGTACAGGTTGCCCAGCAGTACGCGAACCAGGGGTTCGCGGTGCGGGTATTGCGCAACCCCGGAAACCGCGGCAAGGGGTTTGCGGTGCGCCATGGCATGCAGGAAGGTACGGGCGAGTTTCTTCTGTTTAGCGATGCCGATCTGTCTACGCCCATAGCCGAAATCGAGAAACTGTGGGCAGCGGTTAGGGATAGCGGCGCGGAGGTGGCGATTGGCTCGCGCGCGCTGGACCGGTCTTTAATCGGTATACGGCAGCCACTATTTCGTGAGCGTGCGGGGCAGGTTTTCAACTGGGTGATGCAGCGTGTTTTGGGTTTGCCATTGGCAGATACTCAATGTGGATTCAAACTGTTTCGCCATGACGCGGCGCGCGCCATATTCTCAAGGCAGCAGCTGGACCGGTTTGGCTTCGATGCGGAAGCACTCTTTTTAGCCAAAAAGCTGGGATTTAAGATTGAAGAGGTCCCGGTGCGATGGAACGATGTAGCGGGAAGCAAAGTCTCCATGAGCTCGGGCGCACGTGGTTTTCTCGATCTGGTTCGCGTGCGACTTAACGATGTGCGGGGCATCTATAGGTTGTGACCATTCCTGGAATTCACCATGTGACGGCGCTGGCCAGCGATCCGCAGCGCAATCTGGATTTCTATACAGGCTTTTTGGGGTTGCGCCTGGTCAAATTGACAGTAAACTTCGATGACCCCGGAACTTACCACTTTTACTACGGGGATGGTTCTGGGACGCCGGGAAGCATCATCACATTTTTCCCATGCCCGGGTGCATCCCGGGGACGGCAGGGCGCGGGACAAGTCACCGAGGTAAGCTTTTCAGCACCCCGGGGAAGTTTGGATTACTGGATGGCGCGTTTAAGCGTCACGCCGGATGAAAAGGGAGCGTTACGTTTCAAGGATCCGGATGGGTTGCCATTATCGCTCGTGGTATCTCAAGACGGCGCGGGCACTTCGTTAATGCGTTTTGCTGGAGTGACGTTAACAGAGCGATTTGCGGAGCGTACGGGCGAGTTGCTCACTGCAACAATGGGCTACGATGCCGGAGATGCCGGACAGTTTAATTCCGGGCAGGACGTGGTTCGAATCGATCATCAGCCCCAGGCGCTGGCGGGAATGATGGGCGCGGGAACAGTGCACCACGTCGCGTTTCGCGCCGAAACAGACCAGCTGCAGCTGGAGTGGCAGCATTTGCTGATGCGCGAGGGCCTGCAGGTGACAGAGGTGTTGAATCGCGAGTATTTCCATTCCATTTACTTCCGAGAACCTGGCGGCGTATTATTCGAGATTGCCACCGATCTCCCGGGGTTCACCGTCGATGAACCGCTTGGTACACTGGGCACGCATTTGAAACTGCCGCACTGGTTGGAGCCGGATCGCGCAGAGATCGAGCGGAAGTTACCTAAGCTGAGGCTTCCCCAATGATTCATCAGTACGTGCCCGCAAGCGGCAGCGATCTGACAGTCTTGCTGTTGCATGGAACTGGCGGAGATGAGAATGATCTGATCCCGATCGGGCGGGCAGTCGCACCGGGCGCGGCTCTCTTGAGTCCACGCGGAAGCGTGCTGGAAGGCGGTGCGCTGCGGTTCTTCCGGCGTCTGGCACCGGGAGTATTCGACGAAAAAGATATCCGGGTTCAGGCGCGGGAACTGGCGGATTTCGTTGTGGGATTCAAGGCACAACGGGTGATGGCGCTAGGGTATTCGAATGGCGCGAATATCGCGGCGGCGCTGATGCTGCTGCACCCCGGCGTGTTAAAAGGCGCAGTGTTGCTGCGTCCCATGATTCCCCTGGTACCAGATCTATTACCTGACTTGGCAGATACGCATGTCCAGATTCAGGCCGGCGTCGAAGACGGCATGACCACTCCAGAGAATACGCAAGGCTTGGCAAAGATGCTCAGTTCAGCAGGTGCCAGTGTAGAAGTCCGATGGATGGACGCTGGCCATGATTTAGGGCCCGGCGATTTTCAAGCTGCTCAAGAGTTCTTCGGAGCCTACGGGCGCTAATCAGCGCTTGACGATCACTTCCCGCAGGTGTTCTCGTGTAAGGAAGAATTTCACAGATTCAAACTGGCCGAACAGTTTTTCCAGGCTCCGGTTATTGAAGACCTGGGCCTGCTGCCTCTGGCCATGTTGAGCAAGCATAAGGGTAGACCGGCTCTGAATGCGAAACTGGGTGTGCGGAGAAAGAAGGGACTTTTCATCGGCGTTGAAGAACGCCAGCAAGTAGCTCCTCGGACGCGTGATTTTGTGCAAACGTTCCACCGTTGCGTTGAGTAGAGCGGGGGAGAGGTACTGCATCACATCCCACACCAGCACACCATCGAATGTGTTCTCTTTAAAATCCAGATTCTGCTCGAGGAAAGATTCAATGCGATTCTGTGCGGCTTGCTCTTTGAGATCTTCGCGCCCGAAAGTGTCATCCAGGCTGCGCAAGAAATCCTGTGTGTACAGCTTGTGACCCAGGTCGGTCACGAAGTCAATATTGGCTTGGGTAAGCCCGGCCAGATCCAGAATGGATAGTCCGACTTGGTCATCGATATACGAGAAGAACTGCTCCAGCCCGCGGCTTGGCCGTACGGTCTGAGTCTCTTTCTCTCCAGAACGCAAGCTTCTTGACGAGGAGAAGGGTTCCGGCGCAACAGCCGTACCCGACCCGCGGAACATACTCTTAAACCGTTCCGGCAGCAATGTTTGGGAACCCCTCCTCCGGGTGAAAGGCTAGCGCTTGATGTCGGCAGTCACAGCCCCAGCGGGCGCAGTGACGGGTGAACCTGAGACCGGTGCAACGGGTTTTGGCATGTTCGTTGAGCTTTGGCCAAGCTGCGAAGCGGCAGCGGCTTTAGCGGCATCCGGTTTCACGATATCGATGGAGCCCTTGAAGTATGCGCCGTCCTCAATAACAATGCGGGCGGTCTTGATGTCGCCTACCAGCCGCGCGTCTTTGCGGATGTCGATTCTGTCGTTCGCTTCCACATTGCCTTTGATCTGCCCCAGCACAACTACTTCCCGCGCGCGAACGCCGGCTTGCAACTTGCCGTTCGGTCCAATCGTCAGTTTGTTGTCCTGGCACTCAATGGTTCCTTCTACATCGCCATCGACGTAAAGATCCTCTTTGCTGAAGATCTGTCCGATGATCTTTACCGCCTTGCCGATGGTGGCGGAACTGCGCGACGAATCTATCTCTGGGCTTTTGAATGGCGTTGTTGACATTGGTATGGATTCCTTCCTGGGTTCAAACGGACCTGGTACCGGCGCCGCGCTGGCCGGGCGGGGTACGGGTGGTGCTGCTGGTGTTGCTGGTTCTTCCGGTTTTTTATTCCACATGCTCATATTTGGCGGCCCTCCCGAAATTGGGTTATGAAAGCTTTGATTACCTACTCAGTCTACTGATTGTTTTTGGATAAAGGCAATCGCTTGAAGACAGTAGATGACAGGCGGCAAAGAAAAAGGCCCGCCAACAAACAGCGGACCTTGATAAAAAACTAACTTGAGCTGTTACTTCTTTGACTTCGACTTCTCGTGCGCCTGCTTGGAATGTTCATGAGCCTTTACAGAGTGCTCATGAGCGGTTTCCGAATGCTTGCCAGCGATTTCATGATCACCCTTTTCGTGGTGCTCAGCGGCCACGTGGTGAGCCTTTGCTGCGTGTTCGTGGTGTTGTGCTGCGTCTTTATGCGATTTCGTCGGCATGGAAAAAATCCCTCCATCCCACCGTAGCGCAGCTAGCCAGCCGCATAAAGTTCAGAACAGAATCGAATGTGCTGGAAACTACGTGCCGCTCACCCTTTTCACGAACGCTTCGTAAGCCCCCGGCGATTCATTTTTCAGCCAGTCGATCATTTCGATAGAAGCTTTCTCCAGTTCGCCATAGATGAGCGGGTTGGAGTGAACTTGACGCATCTCTCGCATGACAGGTTCCACGCGTATAAAAGTTAGTAGCATCTCCATGCCGCTTCGGTAGAAAAGTTCCTTGTTCAGGACCCCCGAATTCAGAAAGGAAGCCGCCATCTCCCAGTAGGTAACCATTTGGCGGGCGGATGCATTCTCCGCGGAACCGGCGGGACAGAGCTTGTTAAAATCTTCAACGGTTTTCGCATGGAACGACTGAACGAACCAGGAGCGGGCGGTGCGCATCCGCTCTTCGCGGCGCAATTCGTAAAGTTTGAGAATCAAACTTGCATCTTCGTGGGAAGCCATTGTGTGCATGAGCACCCTTGTACCATGTGCAGCCGTTATGATGGTGATTCTTATGATGAACCTTCGCTCGCCCTCACGGTGCTTTTTCGGCGCGATTGCAATGGCATTAGCCGGTTGCTCCTCTGCCCCCCAGCCGAAGGTAGTGGAGAAGGCCGCGGATCCGGTCACGGGTCTGCATGCGCTGGCCCAAATGTTCTCCGCCGCGCGCGTATGGCAGGCGGATGCTATGGTGCTGCGGGTGAACAGCATTGGCGCTGGCGATATCAAGCCTCAGCCAGGCCGGAGCGGCGTTTGGCAAGGCACCTTCGTTTCGCCCACTTTGGCCCAATCCCGAACCTACACGTTTTCTGTCTCTGACATTAGCACCTCCATTCGTGCTGGAATCTTCCCTGACCCTGCTTCCTCCTATTCGGCCCGTGCGCAAACCGCTCAACCGTTCAATATCAATGGGGCACGCAAGGATACCGATGAGGTCTATGCGATAGCTCTGAAGCATGCCGATGAGTTTCTCAAAGATCATCCCAATGAGCCGGTCACCTTTCAATTGGAATTAAATGACCGTGCCCCGGACGCCATGTGGCGTGTGTACTGGGGATCGTCGCTTGCCAGCAGCCCCTTTTCCGTTTTGGTAGATGCCGCAAGCGGGGACTTTTTCCGGACGCTGAAATAAGTGCTGGGCGATCTGCTGACAGAGCAATTGAACCCTGCAACAAGCGGGATTGACCGGCTTTCTACTGAAGATATGCTGCGCGTCATGAACCAGGAGGACGCCCGCATTGCGGCTGCGGTGGCGCGTGAGGTGCCGCGGATTGCTCTCGCCGTGGACGCAGTGGTATCCGGCTTGCGCCAGGGCGGAAGACTGTTCTACATAGGCGCCGGGACAAGCGGCAGGCTGGGGGTGCTGGATGCATCGGAATGTCCGCCCACTTTCAACGTCCCTCCCGAATGGGTGCAGGGGATCATCGCCGGTGGTGAGCGGGCGCTCTCCCGCGCTACTGAAGCCTCCGAAGACGATCCTGCTCTGGGCGCGCGTGATCTGCTGGCCCGCGGATTCGGCAAGGGCGACATACTGGCGGGAATCGCGGCGAGCGGACGCACCCCCTATGTGCTGGGTGCCGTTCAGGAAGCGAATCGGATAGGTGCGGTAACAATCGGAATCAGTTGCGTTCCGGGATCGGAACTGGCCAAGCTTTCCAGGATCGCGATTACTCCAGCGCCGGGTCCGGAAGTGATCGCCGGCTCAACACGTCTGAAGGCAGGCACGGCAACCAAGCTGGTGTTGAATATGTTGACGACCGGTGCATTCATCCGATTGGGGTATGTTTACGGCAACCTGATGGTGAATGTGGAACCGAAAAATGACAAGCTAAAGGGTCGTGCGCTGCGCATCATCATGGCGGCAAGCGGAGAAAATTCAGCGGCGGCTTCGGAGTTGCTTGAAAAGTCTGGTAACCGCGTGCAAACGGCGCTTGTCATGCAAATTGCAAAGGTAGATAAGGCGGAAGCGGAAGCCCGCCTGGCCATTGCCAAAGGAAACGTACGGGAAGCAATCCATGGATAAATTTGTAATTAAAGGAGGGGTGCCGCTGCACGGAGAGATTCGGACCAGCGGCTCCAAAAACTCGTCGCTTCCCGCACTGGCGGCAGCGTTATTGACGGATGAACCGGTCACTCTGGACCGTGTGCCCAGGGTGCGCGACATCCGCACGATGGAGCGCCTGCTGATGGATATCGGCGCGGAGCTAGAAGTGACGGGTGAGCGTGTCAACATGCACACGCGCGAGATTCGTTCGCCGGAAGCGCCGTATGAACTGGTCAAGACCATGCGGGCTTCAAGCCTTGTGTTAGGGCCCCTGCTAGCCCGTGCTGGCCGAGCGCGCGTCTCCATGCCCGGCGGTTGCGCGATCGGTTCACGCCCTATCAATTTGCATCTGGTGGCACTTGAAGCATTGGGTGCGATAGTGAATCAAGAGCATGGTTACATTGAAGCCGTCGCGCCGCAAGGGTTGCGCGGGGCTGAAATCCATTTCGACAGAATTACGGTAACCGGCACAGAAGATATTCTGATGGCGGCGGTTCTGGCGCGAGGAGAAACCGTTTTGGAAAATGCAGCGCGCGAGCCGGAAGTGTTGGATCTGGCTCACCTTCTGATTCGCATGGGCGCCAAAATTCAAGGTGCGGGCACCTCCACAATTCGTGTGCAGGGTGTCGATAAACTCCACGGTGTGCCTGAATCCGAGCCGCACGTGATCATCGCGGACCGCATTGAGGCAGGCACCTTCATGGTCGCGGCTGCGATCACCGGTGGCGATGTCCGCATCACTCATTGCGTGCCGGAACATGTGAGTTCCTTGACCGATAAAATACGGCAGGCGGGCGTAACCGTCGACCTGGTGGACGAAACCACATTGCGCGTCCATGGCAATGGCAAATTGCAGGCGGTGAACATGAGCACGGAAGAATACCCTGGCTTTGCAACAGATCTACAAGCACAGTACATGGCGCTGATGACTCAGGCCGACGGCACTTCGATCATCGTCGAGACGATCTTTGAGAACCGCTTCATGCACGCCCAGGAAATGTTGCGCATGGGCGCGGACATACGAACGGACGGACGGCAGGCGATCGTTCAGGGAAAAACGGAACTGACCGGCGCGGGCGTGATTGCGTCAGACCTTCGGGCCAGCGCGTCTCTGGTGCTGGCGGCCTTGGTAGCGCGTGGCGAGACGGTGATCGATAGGGTATACCACATTGATCGCGGGTACGAGAAGATCGAATCTAAGCTTGCGAATGTGGGCGCACAGATTACAAGAGAAGACTAAATTTATGGACCATACACCGGGATTTCTGGCCATTGTGGCCGATGCAAAGAAGCGCGTGAAGGAAATTGATATTGAGAGCTATCGGAAGTTGCGGGCGGGGGACAAGCCGCCGCTGCTCATCGATGTTCGCGAGGACAGCGAGTTTGCGGCAGGCCATGCCAAAGGTGCCAGGCACTTGGGCAAGGGAATCATCGAACGCGATATTGAGGCCATAGTGCCGGACAAGAGCACGCCGATGGTGCTGTATTGCGGCGGAGGGTATCGCTCAGCGCTGGCGGCCGATATGCTCGGCAAGATGGGTTATACGGATGTGATTTCGCTGGATGGCGGCTGGACGGCTTATAAGAATTCCGGATTGGAAACTGAGAAGTAAGCGGATTTTCTTTCGAACATTGAAGAGGCAGACTACTGCCTCTCAGTTTTTGACAGTGAGCGCATCAGAATTTACCGCCTTCTTGCCCGTGACGCCCTCTAAACCCGCTAGCAAACCTCGATAGTCAGACTTGTCCGCTTGAAACGCAATTCCGCCTTTCTTCCCGCCGTCGTCCCAAGTAAGCCCGACGTAATGCTTCTTTGATTTCGCAAGCAACATGAACGCACCGATCCCGAGAGAAATTACCGCCAGCCCGATTGCAGCGCCCACTCTGCGATGCACATCCTGGCCGTAACTGATTTCAGTAATCCCCGATACGGGAAGAATCTGAATGGGTTCCTTATCCTTTTCAATTCGAATTTGATTGGGCTCGATATACAACCTCAAGTCTTTGCCGGTTTTCACATTCTGTAGAGAACCACCATCGTAGTTAATCTTGAAACCACCTTTGTTTTCGGCGGAATAGACCATCAACGGAACCGCACCGCAAAGTACTAACGCAAGAAGTTGCTTCATCGTTGGTCGAGTATACAATAATGTGCTCACTTTGGTATACAAGTTTGTAGCCAAGTTATCTGAGAAAAGTACCGCCTTTTCCCACTGAAACCGTATGGCATCAATAACGGAGGTAATAGGAAGCGAAATCGTCGAGAATTGGCCCGCGTTCGCTTACATCCTTGTCAGCGCCGTTTTTTCCATTTGCTTTTTTCGGGAGCGAAGAGCTGAAGTTCGCGACGCTACGCTAGCGGCAACAGCTTTACAAAATATTATTGGTGATCGCCTCGATCGGTTGGAACTGTTGATCAGGTCTACTCACGATCCGGGTTTTGGAAAAAATAACCGCGTCTAAACTTAAAATGACCAAAGCACGCTAGCGAAGCCCGTATTTGCACGGTAATTGTTGTTGATACTAAACAGTCCGAAGTCTTCCTTATAGCCATAATATTGAAAGCCCACGTTGAACCTTAACTTCTCGCTATACCGGTAGGAGACCCGCGCTAGTGGCGATTGGTACGTCAACGGAAAGGTCTGCACCGAATAAAGCAGCGCATCCACCGGCACAGCTGTTATCACGCTGCTGGCTCGTCCATCCCCGGTATCGCGTGTAATGTTGTAACCCACAAAAAGGTCAGCCTTGTTTGCCAGCGCGAACCGCACTCCCAGCGTTCCTGAATGGATGTTACTCACATAAAGCGATTGCCGGTCGCTAATCAATTGCGGACTTGGCGTTCCCGCGAAAAATGCGATGCCGCCAAGTGTATCCAAGTGCAAATTGGCATAGGTAGCATCGAACGAAACCCAGGCGCGCGCGGCCCACGAAACATTCCCGGTGTAGTTCCTTGCCCGTGAACTGTAAGAACTGAGCGTAATCGAATTATTGTTGTAGTTCTGTCTGTATTGCGCGCTAGCTTGCAGGTTCTTGCGCCTGTATTGCACCCGCGCGGAGATGGCATGGTAGTTGCGCTCGCTCACAATCGTGAAAGGATTATCGTTGCGGCCCACTTCCGCCTCCAAATGCAATCGAAGCGGCTGGAGCGGATTCCAGTTGAACCCCGCCACTCCTGCATGCAGGTGATTCGTCTGTTGGGCGCTGACGCCGTCGAATGCATCACCAGGCGCGGCGGAATCTTCGATCGACCGGATTAAACGGTCTGAAAAGTGATATCCGGCGTAAGCGCTGAATTTACGGCTGAACTGGTACCGCAGGTCAGTGGAATTCGTGAATAGCCGGATACCCAGAAACTGAAAATTGAGCACACTGCCGCTCAGACTGGCATTGTCGAATTCCTGAAAAAAGTTGTTGCCATCGATCCGCGTATTCGCAAACGACGAATTATTCACTACAGTCAGCTTCGTGGTGGCAAACAGGCTGATTGAAGCATCGCCCGTGGTCACCGGGCGGCGCGCGGTACCGGAAACAATCACCTGACGATTCTGATTATTACGAAAGCGGTCTGTGCCAAGCGCCGTCTCATTCAAGATGAAATTGCGCTCACCGCCGGCATACGTGAAGCGTCCATTTACGGCGAAGCGGGGGCGTTCCGCAAACAGATTCACCAGCCACCCCGGCGTTTGACCGTGATAAGGCTCAGATCTTGAAAACTGGGTCAGGGTAGTGGGGTCCAGCGGGTTATCGCCGCGCGTGGGTGTTTTCAAAAAATACGGCGTATCTTCCTTGTAGAATTCCCACCGCCGCACCACATGCAGCCGCACTTTATGGAAATCGAACTCGCCGCCAAGCCGGTACGTGTTGAACTCGCGTTTGATGTTCGCAAAGTACGGAATCACATCGCCACGCCCGTCGAAAAACTGCTGGCTGGAAAGCCCAGGGCCGGCTTCCGTATTGCGGCTGTACCCTAACAGCAACTTATAGTGCCGCTCCGGGAAGAGTGTGAAATCGTGATCCTGCCAGCGGTAGGTAGTGTCGCGGAAGTGAGTGCCATTGGCCACGACCAGACCAGGGTTGTAATACGCGTTCTGCCGCCATGTCAGGTCGTATTCATAAACGCGATTTTTCCGAACGCGGAGCATGGCGGATTCATAAGGGTCGTTGCCTAGCCCCTGGGTAGTAAGAACCAGTTCGTCGAAGTATTTCGCCCGGCCGTTCTTCGAATGAAGAATCAGGTTGCTGCTAAGCACGCGGATGCCGTTTCCGTAATTCGTATTGCTGCGGTATTCTCCACGGTTTCCACCCACCTCACTGAACCGGTAACCCAGCTCCCAGCTCTGCACCACATTGTAAATGCCCCTGGTTTCACCATTCAGAACGCCGACGGGCTCCTGAGTAGGCGCGACGGGCTGTTGGGCTTCCAGGCCCAGGGCCAACATGGCGGCAATGAACAAACGGATCGTCATCGGAGGAAGTTCGGGTCGCTATTCGATCCGTGGATTCTCACATGGCACGTCGTGCACTTCTGATATCGCGGATCCAGCAAGTTGTGAGAACTGCTCTGCGAAGGAACGCCATTGTTCTGGCGTCCGAACGTTCCAGCCCCGTTATGGCATTCCAGGCACAGGGTGAAAACCACGGGCCGTCTCAACAGCTTGGCGTTCATCGAACCATGTGGTGAATGGCAGCTTTCGCAACCTTCCACTCGGATGGAGGCGTGCTCAAACACGAACGGTCCCCGCTTTTCGGTATGGCAGCGGAGGCATGGCTCTTCATTGCCCAGCCGCTGGTCAACCAGCCGGGGCCGCGCACCCATGCGCCAATCTGGCGCGAAAGTGCCATGGGAGTTATGGCAATCCGAGCACGTCATCACACCTTCATTTACGCGATGTTTGAACGGCATGGAAAACTGCGCCCGCACGGACCCATGGCATCCATAGCAAAGCTCGTTCTGCTTCTTGGCCAGCAGATACTTGGGTTCGGGCGATTTATGAATCGAGTGGCAATCGTTGCACACCACATCGGAGGCCGTATGTATGGATCGCTGAATGTTGGCTTTCGATAAGTTGTTCGCATGGCAGCGAAGGCAATTTTCCAGAGTCTGCTTTTTCGATAGATCGGAAAACGCAATGATGAGAGATTTCTTGCCCAGATTCTCTGCATGGGCGCGTCCCGGCCCATGGCACCCTTCACACCCGGTGTTATCCGGCGTTTCCTTCTTAGTTGCGATGCTGACGTAGTGCGGATTCTTGAAAAATTGCTGGCTCAGCGCCGTGTGGCAGCCATAACAAACGGCGCTACCGATGTAGGGGCTCTTTGCGG
>JAYTGM010000032.1:0-7840 GCA_043733425.1 Terriglobia bacterium | reverse complement strand
AGCGGCATTCCCGGTGCGCGCGTCTTCATGAGTGTGCCGCCCGCTATTCGCATCGGCGGCAGAATGTCGAAGAGCGGATATGAACTTACGGTTTCCGGCCCGGAGACCACCACTCTCTATGCGGAAGCCGAGAAGCTGCAAAAGCAGGTGGCCAAGTTAGACAAGGTGCAAGACGTCACCACCGATCTGCAGATGAAAAGCCCTCGCGTGATGCTACAGATCGATCGCGATAAAGCGGCGTCACTGCAACTGAATGCGCAACAAATTGAAGGCGCTCTCTACGATGGCTTTGGCCCCAGTTGGGTTTCCACAATATATGGAGCTAACACGCAATCCCGCGTTCTGCTTGAAATGGACCCGAAGTATCAGGCGCATGCTGATTCCCTTTCGGAGATCTATCTAAAATCCGGCACTGGCGCTTTGGTGCCATTGAGCGCCATTGTAAAAGCAAAGCAGGATACAGGTCCGCAGAGCATCAATCACACCGGGCAATTGCCCTCAGTCACAATTTCATTCAACCTGCGTCCTGGTGTTTCACTAGGTGAAGCCGTGGATGAAATTGGAGATTTGGCGAAGCGTACGCTGCCTGCGAATTTTGCCATCAGCTTTACCGGAACCGCGAAAGCTTTTCAAAGTTCGCTTTCAAATATGGGCTTGTTGCTGATCCTCGCAATCGCCGTGGTCTATATCGTTCTTGGTGTGTTGTATGAAAGTTACATTCACCCGTTAACAATTCTTTCCGGCATTCCAGCAGCCGGCTTCGGCGCACTGCTCACGCTTTTAATCTTTGGCGTGGACCTGAATATCTATTCCTTCGTTGGGCTCATTATGCTGATCGGCATTGTGAAGAAAAACGCGATCATGCAGATTGATTTTGCGCTTGCCGCCGAACGGAACGAGGGCAAGACACCACAGGAAGCCATTCACGAAGGTTGCCTGGCGCGCTTCCGCCCCATCTTAATGACATCCATGGCTGCCATGCTTGGCGCGCTTCCCATGGCGCTCGGCTATGGCTCCGGCGGCGAAGCGCGCCGCCCTCTCGGAACGGCTGTTGTCGGAGGCCTGATTTTTTCACAACTGATTACTCTCTATCTCACTCCCGTCGTCTATACCTATATGGCGGGTTTGCAAAGCAACCGCGGCAAGAAAAAAGCACCGGCAAAGCCTCTGGCGCCGCTTGGTGAACCCGCGGTGCTGGTTCGATAAGCGCGTCTCATGAACATCTCCGAAACCTTTATTCGCCGTCCGATTGCGACAAGTCTCTTGATGGTGGCGATCGCACTGTTCGGCGCAGTGGCGTACCGCGCTCTTGGCGTTAGCGACCTGCCGAACGTCGATCTGCCCACGCTGCTGATCACGGCCAGCTTGCCGGGCGCGAGCCCTGAAACCATGGCGTCCAGTGTCGCGACGCCGCTTGAGAATCAGTTCTCCCTCATTGCCGGACTCGATTCCATGACCTCAACGAACTCGCTTGGCTCCACGCAAGTGACGCTTGAGTTCGATCTGAGCCGCAATCTGGATGGTGCCGCCGTGGATGTGCAATCGGCAATCACTCAGTCTCAACGCCTTCTGCCTCAAGGTATGCCCACGCCGCCTACCTTCACCAAGGTGAATCCTGCGGACCAACCCATTCTGTATCTGGCGCTTACGTCCGCCTCCCTTCCGCTTTACACGCTGGATGAATACGCGGAAACACGCGTGGCGCAGCGCATCAGCATGATCTCCGGCGTCGCGCAGGTGCAGGTGTTGGGCGCGCAGAAATATGCAGTGCATGCCCAGATGGATCCCCATGCGATGGCTTCCAGGCGCATCGGCATCAATGAAATTGAGACGGCTCTAAAAAGCTGGAATGTAAACCTGCCAACAGGCACCATTCAAGGCCCCAAGCGCGCTTTCACATTGCAGGCGACAGGCCAGTTGACCAGCGCGGAACAGTACCGCTCCCTGATTGTGACTTACCGGAACGGTGCGCCGGTGCGCCTCAAGGAGCTGGGCAAAGTTATCGACAGTGTGGAGGACGACAAAACCGCCTCATGGTTTTACAAAGATGGAAAATCCACACGGGCCATTGTTCTGGGCATTCAGAGGCAGCCTGGCACCAACACCATCGCGGTAACGGATTCTATCAAGCAGTTGCTGCCGCAGTTCCAATCCGAGCTGCCCCCAGCAGTGAAGATGGATATTCTCTACGACCGCTCTGACACCATTCGCGAGAGCTATCACGATGTTCAGTTCACCATGGTGCTGACACTCGGACTGATCGTAATGGTGATCTTCCTGTTCTTGCGGAATGTGTCCGCAACTATCATCCCCAGTCTGGCGTTGCCGTTTTCAATTGTCGGTACATTCGCTGTCATGTACCTGCTGAACTACAGCCTGGACAATCTTTCCATGATGGCGCTGATCCTCTCGATCGGCTTCGTCGTTGACGATGCCATTGTCATGCTGGAGAATATCGTCCGACACATGGAAATGGGCGAAAAGCCCCTGGCCGCTTCCCTGATCGGGTCAAAAGAGATTGGTTTTACCATCCTCTCCATGACGCTCTCGCTAGCGGCGGTGTTCATCCCGGTGCTGTTCCTGGGCGGCATCCTAGGGCGGCTTTTCAAAGAGTTCGCGGTCACTATCTGTTGCGCGATTTTGATTTCGGGCGTTGTATCCGTGACACTCACGCCCATGCTATGCAGCCGTTTCCTGCGCTCTCCGCATGAACAGAAGCGCTCCTGGTTTTATCTGGTCACCGAAAAATTTTTTGCCCGCTGGCTTCATCTGTATGACTTGTCACTCCAGTGGGTTCTGCGTTATCGCGCAATCACCATGATCTTTTCAGCCGCCGTACTGGTGGCGACTGTATGGATGTTTATTGCTATCCCGAAAGGCTTTATTCCCGATCAGGACACCGACCAGATCGCTGTCGTGACTGAAGCCGCCCAGGGCACCTCTTACAAACAGGTGATGGATTATCAAAACACCGTTGCCGAAATAATTGCCGCCGACCCCAACGTGGACGCGCTTACTTCAAGCACGGGCGGTAGCGCTTCGGCAACACTCGGTGGCCCCAATTACGGCCAGCTGGTAGTTCATTTGAAGCCGCGAGCGGAGCGCAAACTTCTGGTGAATGACATCATCGCCAATCTGCGGCCCAAACTGGCAGAACTCCCGGGCATGCAAGTCTATATGCAAAATCCGCCTACTATTCGAATCGGCGGCCAAGTGACGAAGAGCTTGTACCAGTTCTCCATGCAATCGCCGGATAAAGCGGAGTTGTATGCAAAGTCTCAGGAGCTTCAAAAGGAGATTTCGCAAATCCCCGGACTGCAGGATGTCACAAGCGATCTCGCCATCTCCGCGCCACAAGTGAATATCAACATTGACCGCGACAAAGCGGCTTCCATGCAGGTGAACGCGCAGCAGATCGAAAATGCACTTTACGATGCTTACGGCACCCGCTGGGTGTCAACCATTTATGCTTCGGTAAACGAATATAAGGTGCTATTGGAACTTGACCCTAAGTACCAGGGCGATCCGAGTGCACTCTCTCTCCTCTACTTCAAGTCTTCCTCAGGCAGCCTGATCCCTCTCGACACGATGGCAACAATTACTCAGAAGATCGGGCCCCAAGCCGTGAATCACTACGGTCAGTTACCCGCTGTCACCATATCTTTTGACCTGAAGCCAGGTAAAGCGCTGGGCGAGGCGACCGCTCAAGTACAGGCCGCGGCCAACCGCATCCTGCCGAAGACAATCAGCACGACTTTCCAGGGTGCCGCCAAAGCCTTCGAGAGTTCACTTGGTAATCTGGCGGTCCTTTTGATTGTGGCCATCATGGTTGTGTACATTGTGCTCGGCATTCTTTACGAGAGCTATATCCACCCTCTCACGATTTTGTCAGGCCTACCCTCAGCGGGGTTCGGTGCGCTTGTGACTCTGTTTCTGTTTCATATGGACCTAAATATCTATGCGTTCGTGGGCCTGATCATGCTCATCGGCATTGTTAAAAAGAACGCGATCATGCAAATTGATTTCGCTCTGCAGGCGGAGCGCGATGGGATGCCCCCCATGGAAGCCATCTATCAGGGCTGCCTGATCCGGTTCCGGCCCATCATGATGACTACAATGGCTGCGCTGCTGGGTGCGGTGCCCATTGCAATTGGCTATGGAGCGGGCGGTGAAGCGCGGCAACCCTTGGGTTTGGTCGTCGTCGGAGGTCTGATGTTCTCTCAGTTGGTTACTCTGTATCTGACTCCTGTGGTGTACACGTACTTGGCGGGCGCGCATGGCAGCTTAAGGAAGACGGGCATCAAGAAAGCTGAGCCATCGGAAATCTTATCGCCGGCTTAGGGCACTATCTCAAGTAAATGTAATTAAGATTACGGTTCTAAATTAACGCGGAGAGAGAGAAGTTTTTATCAGGCACTAGCTGGGTGGGAGTAATCATTGTGCGAAATACAGACGAATTGCCCAGCCCCCCATGCCAAATCTCGGAAGGGCAGCTTGAAACCTACTTGTTCGGATTGATGCCCGCGCAGATCGCAGGGCAGATTTACGACGTTTCCATAGAAAACATAGAAGACCATCTCCTGATTTGCCCCTCTTGCCAGCAAAAAGCCGAGTCACACATAACGCTTACCTGGGCTCTGAAGCGGTCACACAACCAAGTAGGACGAAAAGCAAAAACAGCAGCTTTTTAAGTTGTCTCGAAACTAGTTTGGTGGACCTGAAGGATTCGAACCGTTGACCTCTTCCATGCCATGTAAGAAATATCAATAACTTACAGTGAACTTCACTAGAAACAAAAGACTTAATGGACGATAATTTGGACGCCGGTGGACGACACGGACGCCGCTTTTTACCGTCTAGACTCCGTTCGGGCTCTGGGACTCCACTCCCCGGAACGTGACCGTACGTGCCTTCTCGCGCGGTTGCAGGCTGATGTGATTGTTGTCTCTTTAAACATCATGCCCATGTGGAACGCGGACCAGCGTCGAAATCGCGATCTGAAGCGGGATTCGGCAACGCCCGACAGCCCTTGCCCACGCGCGTCTGCAATCTTCCCGCACTGCGGCGCAGCACGCTCAGGGGCGTCCGGCCATGCCAGGTGCAGCAAGTTGCTCCAAATGCCGATACGATGGTTTCCTGGGACGTGAAGCGTGAGTTCGTCCTTGCAGGTGAGTTGAATCTTCGTGTATTCCTCGGTCATACGAACCGTACTGTGCCCGGCGATCTTCGATTCCTCGATACTTGAACCGCCAACTTCCTGCCGCCAAGTGATATTGGCGCGCCGGAAGGAGTGCGGCTGACTTCGGGTCGTCGATGTCGCCGCGCCAGTTGCGTTGCAAGATCTGAATGACACCGCTCTTTAGATTGATATATTTCCATTTCAATCCCAATAGTTCACAGATGCGCGCGCCTTGGCCAAGGCGGTTTCGATCACGAGCAGGTTGGGATCGCTCAACCGGGCCAGCACTCGTACGGTCTCGTCCTCGTTTAGAATCCGTTCTGGCCGCACGCTCCACTTCTCCCCGATCTTCACGCGCGACATAGGGTTGCGCCGCCCCTCTGGCCAGTAACCCTAATCCTCGGCTTTCGTGTAGATGCCCGACACGATACCCCGAAGATCGTTCATCATATGCCATGAATCGGAGGTCTCATGAAGTTGTACACTCGGCGGGTAATCGGGGAAGAAACGCTGTCGAGGACCAGCGCTTTCAGTTTGCTCCATTCGGTCGTTTTATCGGTTATGATAACGTCGTTCATCTCTGTCCTGAATGATCCGTTATTTGGCAATATCGGAAGCTAACAGGACATTACCTCTGGTCGCAGAAATCATCAACGGAGAAGTCGAACAGGGAAATGCTGGCCCTGCGAAAAGCTCCATCAAAGGAAACGCTAATACCCAACCCGTCTCGAGTTTTTTCAGCCTCACTAAGTGGTTGTTGCGGCCTAAAAAACGCGGATGGCCGAGCGACTCGCTTCGACACCGGCTCCCTACAAGGTCAGCCCTTCAACGATAGCTTCGAAGACTAAGTGGTCACTCTTGAGTCGTTCGGCTCTACGGCGCAGGCTCGTCACCACAGTCGTCATGAATGGGGTATGAGCCGAATTGGCCATGATCACGAAGTACCCAAAAATCTCATGAGCCATCTAAACGTCTCTCCTCCCGGTAGCTATCCTGATCATCGCTGCCAGAGTCTTCGGCAAATTCTGTTTCTGGTCAACGGCGTGGATGTGCGCCACAGCCATTCCCGCTTCCTGGACAACAGCGAAGTTCGCGCAGGTTAAAAATTCAGTTGGAACCAGCGAACCACGGCATTCTTTGCTGTTGGGTGCTTGATCTTTACCCAGCCCGGACCAATTTCCGACACCTGATTGGGAGCCAGCATCTCCAGTTTGACGGGCCCGGGTTTGTAGCCTGCGCCGATCATCACCTGTCTGATCTCTTCTTGAGTCACAGTAATGCCCGGTTTGAAATCCAGCGTAATCTGCGATTTCTTTAGGTCGTATTTCGCGGCGTCCACTCCGGGAAGCTGGTAGAGCCGCACGGTCAGGTTGAAGAAGCCGCGCGGTGAGAATACCCCGTTCAACGCTGCAATGGCTCGGGTAGTGACAAGAACAGCCGCGGGCGCTTGTGGCGGGACCCCTACCGGAGCTTGCGCTAAGAGCAATGTCACCCAGACAACGGCGGCGAAGTTCATTTGTGCGCCCTGGAACCGCGCCAGTTCGGAGCAGCAAGATAATATTCAAAAAACAAGAACAGCCCACTCCGCTGTTTCATGCGCGCGGTCCCAGCAAGATCCTGCATCACGGGAACTTGCGCACCCATCCCGATTTGCCAGTGTAAGGTGGAAATTTCGAATACCGCATCCTGTCGCAGAATATTTCCGCCGGAGTTGGCTGAGCTCACTCCGTTCACCCGATCCTTTTCGTCATGCACATAATTCGATTCGAAGGAAATAATCAGAAGCCACGGCAACCCCTCCTCCGGCATGTGTACCGGCAAAATCTTGTATTCCACCTGTCCATCGCTTCGAAACTGGCTGCCTGGGCTGATGCCGGTATCCGAGACAAAGTTTTTTCGGTATGTGCTATCCATGGCCATTCCCCACCGCACAGTGTTGTAGCCCATCGTGACGCCAAAATAAGGGTCGAATGTCCCTGAGCCTGTCTGGAGAGCTTTGGGAAGAAGACCTTGCGGCCCCCGCAGATCGTTGCCACCAACGGGAAGAAATGCTCCCCCGATAGAGGCGATCCGAAAGGTGGACTTCGGCTTATCTACTTTGAAAACAGTCACGCGGGCGTAAGTGGCCATGTCCCCCGCGCCTGCTGAATCAAGCCGTGTTTTATTCACCGCCATGGTGCCGGACAGAGACCCGAAACCTTGGTTTACATTCGCAAAAAGCGCCCAGCGGGAAGTCAGCCCGTATCCCACGTTTATTGGAAATTGGACACCCGAAAAGCTCCTGGTGGCGAAAGTCGGCTGCGCATTAAACCGGACCAGCAATTGATCTCTAGCCACCGGCAAAGCGGTTACGAAGGTAGCAGGCGATGAGAAGGCATTGAGTGCAGTAAAGATTAGTCCGAAGAGCAAATAGGTGACGCAGTGCAACAGTTTTCTCCTCAAGCTTTCTAGCGGCACTCCGGCGGAGAGCCACTTGTCAGTTGTAACAGAAGCGTAGCATTAGTAGTGCGACGCTTTAGATGGATGGTTATACACCGGGCGTTCTTTTAAAACCAATATTGGTGGCGGCATTCTTGCTAGCCAGCAACGTGCTGGCCCAGGAAGCGAAAGTCACGCCGCTCTTGTCGAAGGACCTGACAGAATTTCCCGGCAAGGAGGGTG
>JAYTGM010000031.1:0-7877 GCA_043733425.1 Terriglobia bacterium | reverse complement strand
ATGGACAACCGATACAGTATTAGCTAAAAAATTGGCCACCCACGCAAAATCCACCGGGACATGGTGGATTTTGTCTTCACCCGCGCTTCCCCTCCACTACCAACTTATTGCACACGTTTTCGGTTTTGGCGCTTCGGAGCGGCTGGCGGATTTGAAGAGATCGATAGCGATTCCGGAGTCTGGCAATGCGGGTAATCCTTAACTTTTCTTCCAAAACTCCGGAACCCGAATCCTGGCCTGTCTTCAATGCATCGCGAGACCCCGGCTACCGGATGAGACCCCGCTCGCTGGTCTTCTCTGGTATAGGTCACATAGCTGTAATTGCGCTGCTTTACTGGGGCAGCGACTTCACCACCGCTCCCAGCCGCCCCATTCTTGAGAAGATCATAGAGCCAAATAAAACCAAGCTGATCTGGTACAAATTAAAAACCGACCTGCCGGACCTGAATTCGCCCACGGCCCGAAAAACAGAAACGCAGGGAACTACAAAATCCCGGCAAGTACTCATCACCGATTCCCGCCAAGGCAGCAAATCCGAATTCGTCTGGCAGCCTTCCCCGGCGGAGTTGCCGAAAGAGGTAAAGGCGCCGAATCTGATTTCTATCCACGCTTCGGCACCAGCTCTGCCCGCGCCCACCCCCCCCGCTTTGCCGGCACCGGAGCAGGCAAAACGGGTTTTTATTCCCCCTCCTCCCGCGGCGAAACCAATCGCACAAGCCGCCCCAACGGCTCCCATCATCTTGCCTGCTCCCGCCATCCGGTTGCAGACTGCAGCCGTAAAGTTACCGGTGGCACCGATTCTTGAAGCGCAGCTTCCGGCTGTGGCCGCAAGCGAAGCCGCAGTCGCCGGACCCGAGCAACCCAAACGGCAATTTATACCTCCACCCACGCGCGCCAAACCTGCCGGGGGACCGGCTTCCGGAAATCTTTCAGCGCCCGCTCCCCCTAGCCCCCAGCCGATCGGGAACCTGAATATAGCTTCCATTAACTTAAATTCCATCGCGGTCCCTACAGCGCTGCCGCCTGGCCGCCGGGCAGGACAGTTTTCTTCGGCACCGAAAACGGGAGATTCACCCGGATCGAGCGAAAGTGGCGGTGCTAGCGTTCCTGGCTTAAGCGCCCGGGGCAAAGACTCCTCCGGCACCCGGGTACCAGCCTTAGAACCTGCGGTTATGGCTTCCCTGCCCCAAAAAAGTAGCATTGCTTATCGGGACGTCATGTCTCATGCGATAGGCTCTTCGTTATCGGTGCCACTAAGGCCGGGGTCGCGTACCATCCCAGACCGTGTTGAGCAAAAATTTCACGATAAGCCTGTCTACACCATAGTGCTACCCTCACCGAAACTGCCCGAGTATGCCGCTGACTGGATTCTTTGGTTTAGCGAACGCACGGCACCAGTTGCCGGTGTTGCGCCCATTAGGGCTCCCATTCCGGAAAAGAAACACGTGCCGGAATCACAGATCGTTTACACCTGGGGTAAAGAGGCCGATGTTCTGATTTCCGCGGTGATCGATGAAAGCGGGCATATACAGAATGCTTCCATTGTGAAAGTGCCACCCGGGTTCCCCCCGGAGTTCGCTTTGGCCGATCTAAACACATGGCAGTTTAAGCCTGCCACGCGCAACGGCGTTGCTGTAGCAGTGGAGGCCTTGCTTGACATTCCATTCCGGCACATTGCTTCAGAGCTGAAGCCCTAATTGTGCGCGCGCACGGCCTACTTTCTTCCGGTATGAGAACGGGGAGAATCCATCGAATAAACTGTCATCAGGGTATTGAAAAGAGCTCTGTTCAATGGACCCATGATGTTCTCGGAACGTCTTGTCTCTTTTAGAATCGGCTGTGCCGTTACGGTCGTGCTGAAGCGGGGGGCTCCTGAAGCATCGGTGGTTACGGCTGTTCCGCTATCATCGGCTGCCGCCGTTTCCAGGGCCTGTCGCGCGCGAAGAGGCAATCCCGAGGCTTGCACATCAGGCTGTGGAACCATGTATTGCTGAGGACGATAAGGCTGCTGTAGCAGGAGCGCGGCCGAGGAGGAGTTTGCCGCCGCATTTGGCTTAATCACAGGATCATTAAACTGGGACTGGGTCACTTGATCCTGGGGCCATGTACTGTAAGTGCTTACGTAATTCGCCTGAACCTGATTATTCCGAACGGCATCGACAAATTGAGCGGTGATGGGTAACGCAAACCCAACCGCTACAGCTACTAGCTTAAAGTTCATAGATAACCCCCCGCACGCTCAGTATACCCGGGAATGCCTTCTTTCTAAACAGCGGACAGCCGATTCGGGCTGTTTTGCGGCGGTTCCCGGACCGACCTTTTTCTCGAAAAGATTTAAAAGATTTACTAGTACTGCAAGACAGCAGGAACAAGTGCCGAAGTGCTGTTTTGCTTGTATCCCAAGTCTATCCATGGGATGCTCGTTTGGGCTTTAGTGAGATCCTATTTAAATAGTGCCTCTCTCAAATCTGAGACCACTCGTGGCAGAGGCCATTCTCTTCTGAATGCCGCATTCCGATCGGCTATTCACGGATTGCCTCGGGCTGCTATTACCAGGATCGCCGGTCGGTCCTTGGTGGCACCCTGCTACCATATGGTCTCGGATGATTCGCCTATTCATACGCGTCACCTCTATGCGGAGAGGGGAATTGCTGAATTTGAGAAAGATTTAGATTACCTTCTCCAATCGTTCACTCCTCTTTCGCTTGAGGAAATTGGCAGCTTGTCAGCCAGGGGCTTATCCATACCTGGGAATTCTTTATTCCTGTCCTTCGATGATGGTTTCCGCGAAATGAGCGAAATCGTGGCCCCTCTCTGCCGCCGAAAAGGCGTGCCTGCGACATTCTTTCTCACCACGGCATTTCTGGATAACCGGGTTCTCGGTTCCCGGCACAAAGCCAGTCTTCTGATTGATGATTGTGAACGCCAGGGAATCGGCGCGGACTCCCCCGCCCTGAAAAAATTGATTCAGGAAGCGGGCTTGGGGCCTTTCGAAAGCATCCGGCAGACGTTTTTAGCTGTGTCCCATGCTCAAACTCACCTCCTTGACGAGTGCGCTGTAAGCCTGGGTGTTGATTTTGAGGACTATCTGCGGACTTCGCGTCCTTACCTCACGCTCGATCAGGTTCGAGGGCTCCTTCAGGAAGGGTTTTCCATAGGAGGCCATAGCATCGATCACCCCCGGTACGGCGATCTGGAATTTAATGAGCAGATCCGGCAAACTGTAGAATGTATTCAGTACTTAACGGGCAACTTTCCGGTTCCTTGTAAGGCCTTTGCATTTCCCTTCGTGTCAGATGGAGTGGATGACCGGTTTTTCGAAGAAGTGCTCACGAAGAACATAGCAGACTTGGTGTTTTGCATTGGACGGATGCCCACGAAGTCACACAAGAGAGCTTTTCAAAGATTCGGAGTGGAATCTCCCCGGCCGCAGCAGATTGAGGATTTGCTTACCCAGCAGGCCGAAGGGGCTCTCCGCAAACAGCTATTTTCGTGGAAATCAAAGGAGGCTTGTAACTAGTGACTCTCGCCTCTTCTCAAGTGGCCGTTTCGAGTGCGACAGAACCGCTTGTATCGATTCTGATCCCCTCTTATAACGCGGAACAGTGGATCGGCCAATGCATTGAAAGTGCTTTGGGGCAGAGCTACTCCAATATAGAAGTGATTGTTTCCGACGATGGATCCACGGATAACACCGTGGGTGAAATTCGGCGTTTTGGCGACCGGATCACCTTTATCGAGTCTGAACATGCTGGCGCGAACGCAGTTCGTAACCGGCTTACCCAGATGGCCCAGGGAGAATGGCTGCAATACCTCGATTCAGACGATTACCTTCTACCCCACAAGATCACGGACCAGATGGGCTTCTTGAGAAACAACGGGTGGAAGTTCGATGTCGCTTACTCCCCGATGATCGTCAGAAAAGAGAACACCAACACGGAGTACGCAACGTTGATCGAGCCTCCTGACGATCCGACCATTCATTTTTTAAGATGGTCTTCTTTTTGCACGCATGGCATTCTTTTGCGCCGCTCTGCCGTGGTCGAAGTGGGGGGCTGGAACGACACTCAACCTGTTTGCCAGGAGCATGAATTGCTACTGCGCCTGTTCGAGGCAGGAAACCGTTTTGGCCTATGGAACCAGGCGGCCGCGGTCTACCGATATCACAGCACTGGAACCATTTCCACCAAATCGCCACTTCGGACCATGCAGGAAAGAATGGCCCTTACCGACAAATTCGAGGAATGGCTGAAGAAGACGGGAGGCCTGACCCGCGCGCGCCGCAAAGCTGCCTACATAGCCCGCGTGGAGACCGCCCGCAACGCCTGGGCAAACGATGCGGACTACGCTTCTGAGCTGATCCGGAATGCTGAAAAACAGGGGCGGTTCTGGGTCTTTTCCAATTCCGCTGTTCCTCTGAGTCTACAAGTGATCTCGATGGCTTGCGGTTTCCGGGTCGCTCAACGTCTTGCGCGCCGCGTGAGAGAACTCCGCAAACCGGTCGGAGCTACCTAAACAAACAAAGTTTACATTGCTACGTGTATACCTGTTTGATCGTATACATATATAGCTTCGAACATGTCGTATATGCTACATGTCGGCAATTTCCGGCTTGCTTCGCCTGGCAAAGACTGTGTTGATTCCTTCCGTCAACAGCGCCTGCATGGTGGTCCGCTCTTCTGCCGCAATCACTTTTAGCGCAGTTTGCACGGCAGGAGAAAAATGTCCGCCCACCAACACACGCCCCGATCGGGAGGGGGGTCCTGCGTTTGCGGGAGCTTTCACTAGCGTATCCGTAGGGAGCGGGGGTTTCGATCTGCTAGCTTGAGAGTGCTGCTCAAGCCCTTGCGTGAGCGGGTTTGGCTTTGGCATGTAGTTTCCTAGCGGAGTCAATAAATTGTATTGTATACATGTATAGGCCTATAGCCTCCTGCGCGGATTTACTATCGGCCTGATACTCCGCTGCGACCTTTCCGATATTTGTCGCATGCCGGTGCGCCGCCCGGAAGTGGAGGATCACAGGGCAAACGGCAAAACCCCTCGCTTTTATATGTTCGGCGGCTTGGGTGCCTTCGTGGCCCTGGGTTGCTGCTTTGTTGACAAGAAATAACGCCGGGGAATTTCCGGACAACTTCAACAGGTCGGCCAGTTTCGGAAGTGTTTCGAGCGCGAACAGATGAGGTTCGACCGGTACCAGAACAAGGTCAGCTTGCCGGGCCGCCTCAACGGCGTCCATTCCTGAATGGGGCGGGGTATCGATGACTATGAAATCGACCGCTTGTTTCTTTGCCTGGGCAATAGCCGCACCGATTCTGGCTGCGTGTGTCGGTACCACCCATGGATGCTCTTCCGTCCGACGGTCAGTCCACCGCGACGCGGTTGCCTGCGGATCTACGTCGATGATGGCGGCTGTCCGGCCATTGTGTACGGCGGCCACGGCCAGATTCAGGGCTACGGTAGTTTTACCAACGCCACCTTTTTCGGCAACGACCGCGATGATATACATGTATACACGTATATTAAACTACGCCTAATCATGTTGTCACCTATACGCGTCAACTTTTTGCAACTATCTTCTCGAACTGTTCGTAGTTATTGAGGATCGCCTGAGAGAGTTCAAAAAGCTGCCTCAGCAAATCTTCACCTCCCGAGAACTTGATCCTCAATTCGCCTGATTGTAGAGCGATTCCGGACGGCAAATCGGCTAATTGGCGGCCGCGCGCATCATCGGCAGCAGTAATTTTCATTTGTCTGCCGCGTATCAGGCGGGAAGCCAGGATCAGACCCTCCGCCAGCCGGTTGCGCCGTTGCCATTCAGCGCGAAACTCCACACCTTTTCTAAGCTGCTCAAGCTGACCGATGAGAGCCAAGCGCTCAATGAAAAATGTCTTGCCAGTCTGAAAGCCTCCGAAAGAGTGGAGGAGCGTGATTGCTCTTCGCCGTCCCACGCCGAATATTTTTTCGATGGAAGCGCGGTCAACGACAGGGCCGGGAAGGGAAACGAGAATGTCCAGAATCTCTGGAACTCTCTGTAACCATTGAGCTTTGGCGGCCATAGCAGTTAACAAATAGCTTACCTTACGTTCATGCACAGTTGTGTAATGTAACCAATTTCTGATTGCCGGGAAGAGAAGGTTTCCGGTAATTTAGCTACCGATAATCCCCGTTATCGGCAGCTATAATGCACTCATGGCATATTTCAGCCAGAAATCGCTCTTCTGCCCAGATTGCGGCGGCCTACCGACCATTGCGGGACTCTGCGCCCCTTGCTACCGGCAGCGCCGCCACTCCACCCGCTACTTTGCCGGCATCCGCGAACGGGTACTCGCGCGTGACCAGTTTCGATGCCAGGGTTGTGGGGCGGTGAACCAGCGGCCCGTCCATCACCGGCGGCCAGGCGTTCACGACGAACAATGGCTGGTCACACTCTGTCCGGCCTGCCACGCGGTCGTCCATAAACTCAGAGCAAACAAACGCTGGCTACCGGTTCCACTTCTGGAACTTTGGTGCGAGCAACACCCGCATGTGTCGCTGCAGCTGCAATTCGCTCTCGACCTACATTCTGCTGGAGAGCGGTGGGGCGGGGAAGCTGCCGTTTCGTGACTGCCGCAGATTTAGTTCTTATTACAGAACAACTTCCCTGGGACGCGTTGCGAAAATTAGTGGTCGACTCTGTCCGCTCCCCCCACTCGCGCCGGGCGTATGGATTTGCGCTCGACCAGTTCTTTGCGTGGTACCGGGCAGCGGATCGCGGCCCTTTTCGGAAATCGCTCGTGCAGGAGTACCGGGCGCATCTGGAAAAAGAGAGTCTCTCTCCTTCCACCATCAACGTCCGGCTTGCGGCAATTCGGAAGCTGGCGCAAGAGGCGGGAGATAATGCGCTGCTCGCGCCTGAGTTGGCGGCCGGGATTGCGAAGGTGAAAGGAGCGCCGCGGCAGGGGGTGCGGATCGGGAACTGGCTCGAGCCGGCCGAGGCGCGCGAACTCCTGCGGGCACCCACCGGGGCAGGGAAGAAAGCGATTCGCGATCGCGCCGTGCTCGGGCTGCTGATTGGGTGCGCGCTTCGCCGGGCCGAGTTAGTGCGCCTTCAGGTGGAAGACGTTCAGCAGCGTGTGGGGCGCTGGGTCGTACCGGACTTAGTGGGCAAAGGGGGCCGTGTCCGAACTGTCCCGATTCCGGCTTGGGTCAAGCTGCTCCTCGACCAGTGGATGACGGCCGCGGCGATCGACTCGGGGCCGCTGTTTCGGAGCATCAACAAGGGGGGCGCGGTCAGCTCCCAGGGATTTACCGAAAATGCCGTGTGGGGAATTGTGAGGCAGTATGCCGGCGATCTCGATCTGGGGAATCTCGCGCCCCACGATCTCCGGAGAACCTGCGCTCGGCTGTGCCGCGAGTCCGGGGGAGCTTTGGAGCAAATACAGCTGTTGCTGGGTCACGCCTCCATCCAGACCACAATGAATTACTTAGGGACCAAGCAGAACCTTACCGAGGCGGTGAATGATCGCCTCGGATTGGGCCAGTAGGCGTCTCAGAGCGCGGGCAGAGGCGGGCCCCTTTCCTGACTACTCGGGGAAGAATCGTTAGAGACTTCGCTGTCTTCGGGAAGAGGCGCAACCGGTCACTCAAGCCAGTCGCCTCATCGGGCCCGCAAAATCATTGATCCATCGCGGATGAGCGTACCCGCATTCCCGTTTGAGATCTGGTACGACAGGTAAAGCCAATGGCCGAGCAGATTCCCACGACCGAAACCTACGCAACACTTCTTGCGAGCATCAAGGTGTAGCTTGAGAAGTTAGTTGTCGTAGATCTTTTGGCATTATCTGTCGTACAAAATCTCCAGAACCCGTGACCGATAACCAAGCTGCCCCGATTTGCTC
>JAYTGM010000030.1:0-7891 GCA_043733425.1 Terriglobia bacterium | reverse complement strand
CCTGAGCCGGGTGGCGATGCAATATTCTCCGTTCTGCGAAATTCCTTACGTTGCCATGGTCGATGCGGGAACCGTGGAACTGGTGCGCTCAAGCGGTTGTGACGTTGTAACCTCAGCCGAACTGGTCCAATACTTCGAAGCGAAGCTTTCGCAAGCTGGCTTGGACAGCCATCTGGAAGCCGGATGCCGCGTGGATAAAGTTCGTGCCGAGGCGTTTCGTCTCATCGCCGAACGCCTGCGGTCTGGTGAGCACACAACGGAATTTCAGGTTGCGGAATTTGTTCGGAGCCGCTTCCAGGAGTCCGGCTTACTTACTGAGAACGGGCCCATCGTGGGAGTAAACGCAAACGCCGGAAACCCGCACTATGGGCCGCATCGCGATTCCAGCGCTTCCATATTGCCAGGAGACTTTGTTCTTTTGGATATGTGGGCAAAGCTGGATCAAGAGGATTCCGTGTTTTATGACATCACCTGGACCGGCTATTGTGGAACCGCTATCCCGGAACGGATCGCTGAAGTATTTGCGGTAGTCAAAGACGCCAGGGACGCGGCAATCGAGTGCGTTCAATCCGGTTTCCACGCCGGGCGCGAACTTTTCGGATATCAGGTCGACGATGCAGCGCGAAATTCTATTCGCTCCAAAGGCTTCGCTGACAAATTTATTCACCGCACGGGCCATTCCATTGGAAACGAAGTTCACGGCAACGGCGCCAATATGGATAACTTTGAGATTCACGATGAGCGCAAGCTGATTCCGTGGACCTGCTTCTCAATCGAACCCGGAGTGTATCTGGATACTTTCGGAGTCCGCTCCGAGGTGAACATGTTCCTTACCGAAACCGAGGCGCTGGTGACAGGTGAGGTCCAGCGGGAGCTGGTACAGATCGTTTAAGCAGGTTTGTTTGTAAGCGCGGCTACACCAGGCAATTCGATTCCGGAAAGGAACTCGAGCGAAGCGCCCCCGCCGGTTGAGATGTGCGAAATTTTGCTCTCGACGCCCGCGGTTTTCACAGCTTTTTCGGAATCGCCGCCGCCAACGACGGTTATGGCGGTGGAATTCGCCACGGCGTGAGCCAGCGCCATGGTTCCTTTATCGAAAGGAGGCATCTCGAAAACACCCATCGGGCCATTCCAGATAATCGTCTTAGCGGTTGCAATTGCCTGTTCGTAAATTCTGACGGTCTCAGGACCTATATCAAGGCCCATCATTCCGTCGGGAACATCGGCCGCAACGTGGTTCTCGGCACCGGCCTTGAACTCTGCCGCCACCACATGATCGACAGGGAGGCTAATTTTATCCCCAAAGCGTACAAGTAAGTCGGCGGCCAGAGCGAGCTTATCTTCTTCCACAAGGCTTTTGCCGACAGGCTTGCCTTGCGATTTCAAGAATGTATAAGCCATTGCCCCGCCAATCAGAAGGCGATCTACAATCTTGATGAGATTGGCAATCACTTCGATTTTGTCTGAAACTTTCGCTCCGCCCAGAATAGAAATGCAGGGCCGCTTAGGGTTCTGCGTAACCATGGTGAGGTACTTCAGTTCCTCCTCCATCAAAAGCCCAGCCGCAGCTTGGGGAACGAAGCGAATCATCCCGACCGTGGACGCATGAGCACGGTGAGCGGTGCCGAAAGCGTCATTCACATACAGATCGCAAAGCCCGGCAAGCTGCCGCGAAAATTCAGGATCATTCGCTTCTTCTTCGGGGTGGAATCTTAAGTTTTCAAGCAGCAGAATCTCGCCAGTTCCCGGCTTCATGGATTCCACTTCCGCACCGACGCAATCCGGTGCCATACGGACCGGCTTGCCAAGCAGTTGCGACAGGCGGACACCGACGGGTTTCAGGCTCATTTCAGCATTGGGCTTGCCTTTAGGGCGACCCAGGTGTGAGGCGACAACCAAGCCCGCGCCTTGTTCGAGCGCATACTGCAATGTGGGTAATGCCGCCGCAATACGCTTGTCGCTGGTAATCTCCTGGCCGCCCGCGGCGAGGGGAACATTGAAATCCACACGAACGAAGAGGCGCTTGCCTTTCAGGTGAAGATCGCGAATGGAGAGTTTATTCATGCCGGAATTCCGAGCTTAGCAGCTTGGTTCGATCGGGCATCGCTCCCGCCAGCCGGTATGCTTCCAGAAGAGCTCCTGACGCCGGGCCCATGACCGGTTCCATGACAAGGTTCCCGCTCAGTTCCAGCAAAGAACGAAAGCGGTGCAGAACGGATGAGCTTCGAAAAACGCCGCCGATGTACGAGCAGGTAACCGAAAAGTCTTCCTGCCATAGCTGCCGGGCCACCGATTGGGCAAAGAGTGCAAGACTCTGGGCGGCGTTTTC
Source organism: Terriglobia bacterium (assembly GCA_043733425.1). Taxonomy (GTDB): domain Bacteria; phylum Acidobacteriota; class Terriglobia; order Bryobacterales; family Bryobacteraceae; genus JALYXI01. Next base: position 5,562 of record JAYTGM010000030.1, on the reverse strand, counting down.
CAAAATCCCCCGCGCCAGCAGATCACCGCCTCGGGCGCAGTCATCAACGCAAATCGCAAGTCCGGCAACGCGTGAGCGCGGCCACTCGTCGGTATAGAACAGGTGAAGAACGGCGTTCATATCGCCGCAGCCGGTTCTTGAAAGAAACATGTCACTGAGATTCGTTTTGTCGCCCCATCCTTCCGCGGCACGAAGGCAAGCCCGCAAAGCCTGTCGCACGATATCGAAGGCACCCCCTTCATCCCCGAATACATAACCCCATCCTCCCGCGCGGCGCATATCGCCAGTCGGTCCGCGGCCCCTGGCGAAGGACCCTGTACCCGCAATCGTGATCACACCTGGCTCGCCAGCAAGGGCTCCTGAAAGCGCGATCGCTCCATCGTCTGTAACCAGCCATTGGCGTGCCGAAACCGTCTTCTGCAGAATGTCTAATTTATCGGCTGGTCCCCCGCTCATTCCGAAACAAGCGGCTTCAAAAACGGCAGGGTACGCAATTCCCGCGGCCTTGCACGCCGCAGTCACGCATTCGCTCACTACGCGCTTAAGCTTGGCTGCGGCGTCGGCACCGCTGGTGTGGTTGCAGGGCCCCGCCAAGCCGCGGCCTAGAATCTGGCCTTGCTCATTGGCAACCAATGCAGTGGTGCCAGATTGCCCGCCATCCACCCCTAGGAATATTCCGCTCATACGGTCTTGTCTTTGGCATAGCAGACATGCGCAATGCCGCACTCGGCGCAACGCGGATTGCGCGCGATGCAGAGAGCCCGGCCATGATGGATCAGTTGGTGCGAAAAAAGTATCCAGCGGTCTTGCGGAATTTGTTTGCTCAGATCTGCTTCAATCTTGACCGGATCCGCATTCTTCGTCAGATCCAGTCGATTCGCGAGCCGCTGAACATGCGTGTCTACAACAACTCCCGACGGAATTCCGTATCCAGAGCCCAGCACCACATTTGCGGTCTTTCTGGCTGCGCCCGGTATCTGCAACATCTCTTCCATGGTCTTCGGCACGCGTCCGCCGAACCGGTCTAAAACCATTCTCGCCGCACCCACAATACTCTTCGCCTTGTTGTTGAAGAACCCGGTAGAGCGGATATCCTGCGCCAGCACTTCGGGCTTCACGGCAGCAAAATCCTGAGGTGTCGGGTACTTCTGGAACAGTGCGGGGGTCACCAGATTCACCCGCTTATCCGTACACTGCGCGGATAGAATGGTCGCCACCAAAAGCTCCCAAGGTGAAGAATGAGTCAGCGCGCAGACTACGTCTGGGTAGGCGTAATCCAGCCACTTGAGAATCGTTTCCAGGCGGATGCGCCGTTCGGCCAGATTTTTGGGGCGCACTACTTTCACTTTTACACTCACGCCCGGCATACTAACATGGGCCTTGCGACGGCAATATCTGCTTGTTGCTGCCGCAGCCTTCGCCTACGGTGGAGCGCTGCGCGGCAGTTTCCACTTCGACGATTATTCCCTGCTCGCCAACCCCCTCATCACGTCCGCCTCAGGCCTCTGGCGCATGTGGGCACCCGTGCAGACAAGGCCTCTCACGAATTTGACGTTCTGGTTGAATTACCAAATCGGTGGAACGAATCCAATTGGCTATCATGCCGTGAATCTCGCGCTCCACCTGGCAGCGGTGGTCTTGCTTTTCGCCGCATTGAAACAACTCATGTCAGCCAACCCCGCTTTCTGGGGTGCCATGGTGTTTGCGGTGCACCCCATCCAGTCTGAAGCCGTGGATTACATCTTTGCGCGCGGCACTTTGCTCAGCACGGTTTTTTGTCTTTCGTGCCTCTGCTTCTGGTTGCGAGGCCGAACCGTGGCATCCCTTGCGCTCTTTGGGTGCGCTCTGCTGGCCAAGGAAGAGTGCGTTACATTTCCCATTTTTCTGATGTTGCTTACTCCGGTTCGCAACCGGCTTCGCCCCTTTCTCTTAATGACGGTCTTAGCGGCTTTGGCGGGAGCGCGGGCCATCTGGGCCACCGCAAACACTGTGGGTTCAGGCGCGGGGCTTACGGCTGGCATTACTCCCCTGCACTACTTGGCCGCACAGGGCGCAGCGGTAATTCATTACCTGCAATTGCTCTTGATACCATGGGGTTTCACAATAGAGCTCGATGCCGTCAAATCGCCCCTGATCTACGCGCTTTCCTGGGCCGCTTTGTTGTGTGTCATCGCCACTGCATTTGGGTTGCGCAAGCGCTTTTCGGTCACGGTATGGGTCCTCTATGGGCTAATCCTGCTCATCCCAAGTTCAACCATCTTCCCCGCAGCCGATCTTGCAGCGGAACGGCGCATGTACCTACCTATGGTCGCGTTCTCAGCAGCCTTCGGCATGGTCACTCCCTGGCTGTGGGCGCAGGCTCCGGTTGCCATCGCGATTGGGCTCACCCTCCTCAGCGTTTTGCGAACTGAGACTTGGCGAACGGAGCAGAATCTATGGCGCGAGGCGGTCAACCGCTCCCCGGGCCGTGTCCGTCCCCTGCTTCAACTTTCGCGCGCGGTGCCAGATTCTGAGGCCGTCCATTTACTCATCCAAGCCAAATCGCTTGAACCGAACAATGGAGCCATCTCAGCAGAACTCGGCCGCCTCTGGTTGACAAGCGGCCAATATAACTTCGCGCTTCAGGAATTCGGGCGCGCTCTGGCGCTTCAGCCGAATAACGCTAACGCATTGAACAATCGCGGTGCTGCTCTCTTGGGCTTGAAACAAGAACGTGCGGCGCGCCTCGATTTTGAACGGGCACTGAAGATAGACCCCTGTGTTGCAGCCGCGCGAAAAAATCTTGAAGCGCTTGGTGGTGCCAGCCTGCCCCCCTGCCCCGCTATTGCGAAGTAAGTTGCACTTCGGCGGTCATGTTCTGCCAATCCGGCAATTCGTAAACCTTTAACTTTGTTTTCAAAGGTGTCGAGATTTCTTTGGCTTCGTTCGGCCCCAAGCTATTTATTTTGAAGGTAAAAGTACCCACCGAATCTTCTTCAGAGCGCGATGTGCTGGCCCAAAGAGTGACGTTCGCGGTCAGATCATTCAATTCCGCCGAGCCGTGATTTACCGCGATGAACCGTGCTTGCGGTTTCTTTTTCGCGTCTTGAGTGAGCCGGATGCCCACAACTTCCACATATTTCTGAAGCGGGTTGTTAGTCTTTACCTTCAGCGCCGCTGCTGGCACTTCGCCTCCTGTGAAGCCTGCCTTCCCGCCCCCGAAACGCTGGTAGCCGAAATACAACAAGGCGCCTAAACCCAGGAACGCCAAAGCGAATAGAGGAATCAACAGCCAGGTGGGCAACCCCGATTTTGGAGAAGGCGCATGTAATGGAGGTGATGGGCGCGGCGTCTCAAAACGTGGGGCGACTGGTGGAGGGTCAGGCAAACGTACAGGCGAAGCGTCTCTGATAATCTGCTTCTCAATGGGCCTTGAGTAAACTGGCTCAGCGGGTACCACCTCCTCAGCGGCTGTTTCCACCGAAGCGGCCGGCGCTGCCGCTGCAAGTTGCTCATCCTCGCGCTTGCAATTTGCACAATCAGTATCGGAAGCCCGGTTTTCCCGCCCGCAGCGCGGGCATATCCACGAGAACATGTCCTCTTCAATCTAGCGCGATGTACTACAACGGTCTTATGGAGATTCGCGCTCACCGCTTCGGCATATTGCCCGGCACCTTCAATCCGCCTACCCTGGCGCACTTAGCGCTGGCCGAGGCTGCCCTGAACACTGTAGACCGCGTGATCTTCGTTTTGCCTGAGACTTTGCCGCATAAAGACTATTCCGGGGTTCCTTTTGAAACGCGCTTTGAAATGCTGAAGCGGGCAACATCTCACAATTCCAATTTCGATGTAGCAAGCACGCGAGGCGGCTTGCTGATAGAGATCGCGCGTGAACTGCGGCGCCGCTTGCCCGGGGATTCGCGAATCGACTTTCTCTGCGGGCGCGACGCTGCCGAGCGCATCGTGAATTGGGATTACGGCACACCGGAGGCTTTCCATGGCATGCTCCAGGAGTTCGGTTTATTGGTGGCACCCCGCGGTGGTAGTTACCAGATACCGGAGCGTTATCACGGGCGCATTGACACACTCCCCCTTGCGCCGGAGTATCAGGCGATGTCTGCAACAGAGATTCGCGACCGAATCCGCGGCGGCAAAGAATGGCGGCATCTGGTGCCCGCTGCAATTCAAGACGAGGTGCGGCGGCTTTACAGCGCGGGCGATTTTGACCAGAGCCGCTGAACTAAAGCCATAGCCTCTGCCGGAGTTCCGATCTCATTATTTAATTGCGCTTCTTCCACCGCGTGCAGAAGACCCTTAAACTGCGGACCGGGTTTGTAACCGGCTTCAATCAAATCTGTTCCCGTCACTAGCGGCTCCGGTTTCAGCACCTCTGGCGGCACCTCTTCTTGCTTTTGCTTAAGCCACTCGTAATTGGAAAGCGACCCGTGGCTGGACAGGCAGTCCAGGCGATGCAAGGCCATGTGCTCGCCAAAAAGCGTCTGGCGCAAAAAACGCTTTACCGTACTTTCCTTCATGAGCGGCACGTCTTTAAATTTCATGTGATTCGCAATCAGCGCCACCACCTGCTCAGTCTGCTCATTCGAATAGCGAAGCCGGTGTAGGATCGTCCGTGCAATGCTTACGCCCACCTCCACGTGGCCATTGAAGCGGATCCGGTCTGGGGCGCGCTCAAAGGTGGCTGGCTTGCCGATATCGTGTAGCAACACCCCGAGCGCAAGCGTGACGGAAGGGTGGTCCAGGCCTTCCAACATAATCATCGTGTGTGTCCACACGTCCCCTTCCGGGTGAAACTCCGCGGGCTGTTCCACACCTTGCAAGGCTTTCACTTCAGGTAGAATCTCGAGCAGCAAGCCCGTTTCATCCAGCAGTTCGAACGCGCGGCGCGGATTGGCCGAAGTCAGCATCAGCGATAGCTCATCCCGAACGCGCTCAGCGGAAACGGACCCAATCCGTGCGGCGTTCCTGCGCACGGCCGCCAGCGTTTCCGCTTCAATCGTAAAATTGAGCCGCGCGGCGAACCGTACAGCCCGCAACAATCGCAGATGATCTTCTAAGAACCGCTTCTCCGCATTGCCAATGGCACGCACCGAATTGCCGGCCAGATCGGCCAACCCGTAAACATAGTCGATCACTTCGCCCGATTCTGGATCGAACAATAACGCATTGATCGTGAAGTCGCGCCGCAGGACGTCAGCTTTTGCATCCGTCTCGAAGGTCACTTCCACGGGTCTGCGGCCATCCTGGTATTCGTGGTCGCTTCGAAAGGTAGCCACCTCAATTTCAACTGACCCTTCCCGCACCAGCACCACGCCAAATTGGGCGCCTACCAGAACAGACCCCGGAAACAGAAGCTGTACCTGCTCAGGACGGGCCGCAGTCGCCACATCGTAATCTTTGGGCTCGAAACCGAGCAGCAGATCACGTACGCATCCCCCCACCAGATACGCCGCAAAACCAGCTTCACGCAGCCGCGCTACAACAGCTTTCGATAAATCGTGCGCCCTCTCCATTCGCTTATTGTCCCCATAAATGGAATCGATGACGCTTGTTTGTCATAAATCT
>JAYTGM010000029.1:0-19354 GCA_043733425.1 Terriglobia bacterium | reverse complement strand
TCGAGAAAACCCACTCGGGCGAGTTGCTTTAGAAAGTACCATTGCCATGAGTGGCGGTCTCTTCGCAGCCTGGCTCTTCCTTTCTTTTAAGCCAGCTTATGTCTTCCCGCTATCAGCTATTGCGGTGGGAACTCATTACGCAGCTTTCCGAACCGTATATGGAGACTCAGTTTTCTGGGTGCTTGGAGGCTTGATCACAGCTGTAGGAGTCTTAGATGTTCTCCGTTACGTCAATATTCCTGGTGGTCCAATCCTAGTGGTTGGGTTAATTGAAATTGTGTTCGCGGCCATTCTGACCGTTCGCTCCAAGCGAGGTTGATAAAAACCGCGGGCGGGCTTGGTAAAGAAACTCTGTCGGCACCACCGGCGGTGCTAAGGGCGGGCCCCCGTCTGGTTCAGCTGTCCCTGCGCCTGCAATTCTGATCTCCGTTGACTTCTGGAGCCGCCTGTTCCATATTAAAACAATCTGTTCTGGCTAAAGCGCTCAATGTGCGCGGCTGCCTGCTATCGTCGGATCTCGTCATCCGCTCGCTTCCACGTTGATTCCAAACAAGCTATTCAGTTTCTAACTTAGTGGAGGGGTTTCATGCGCGTTCGGATTTGGCTAGCTTCGTTGTTATTTACCGGTACCATCGCCTGGGGCCAGAGTACGTCGGGTTCGGTCAGCGGATCTGTCTCGGATAGCTCCGGTGCATTGCTGCCCGGTGTTAAGGTCCGGGCAACCAGTCCCGCTCTCATCGAGCCGCAGACTGTCCGCACTTCTGAATCCGGCACGTATCGCTTTCCAGCGCTCTCTCCCGGCATCTATCACCTGACCTTCGAGGCTTCCGGCTTCGCCGTCTTGGAACGCGACGGCCTCACCGTCAGTCTCGGTGTCGCCGATACAATCAACGTCACCCTTGGCCTGGCCTCTCAAAGTCAGGCGGTCCAAGTGACTGGCGAAGGCCCTCTCGTCGACGTCCAGAACACGAATCGGCTTACCGTCATCGATTCGCAGCAACTCAAAAACCTGCCAAATTCCCGCGATATCTGGTCCTTGCTCGCTGAGTCGCCCGGCATCCAGGTCACGCGCTTCGATGTTGGCGGCTCTACCGCGGGAACGCAAACCGGCTATTCCGCCTATGGTCTGCGAGATCAGAACCGCGTCACGGTTGACGGTGCCAATACTACCGAGGGCACGGGTGCCGCAGGTTACTACTTCGATTACGGCGCCTTCGAAGAGTTCACCGTCAGTACCGGCGCGAATGACGCGTCCATGCCCACCCCCGGTGTGCAGGTCAATGCAATCCTCAAGAGTGGGGGTAACCACTTTCACGGAGACCTTTACTTCGACTACGAAAACGGCAGCTTCCAGGGACACAATATCAGTACGTCCCAACTGCAGAAAGGCTCTGGTATTGGCACCCGCATTGATCATTATTATGATCCGAACGGCAACATCGGCGGCCCGATCAAGCGTGACAAACTCTGGTTCTTTGTGTCCCTCCGCAATCAGGAAATCGGAAACACGGTCACCGGTTTTCCTGTAGAAAAGCCGGGCAGCGTCATTTTCTTAACGAAGTTGCAAAATATCACTTATAAGCTCTCCAGCCAGCTGAACGCGAACAATAAAATTTCCCATTACCTTCAATGGGGTCGAAAAACCCAACCTTTCCGTGCAGCTGCTTCAAATACTTACCTCGATGCGGTCCAGAAGCAGAATAGCTTCTCCTGGTCTGGCAACGTCCAGTGGGATTCCACGATCAGTCCGAAATTCTTCCTGGTAAGCCGCTTCGCTACCTTTGCTTATAACTGGCCCAACAATGCCTACCCCGGCGCGGATGGCCAGATTGACACCCGCCGCGTTGAAAATGCCACAGGCAACATCGCCGGCGGGTACGATCCGTACCGCTACAACCGCCGCCGCTATCAAGGTGAAGTAAATGGAAATTACTACCTCGATAACTTTCTGAAAGTCAGTCATAACTTAAAGTTCGGCTGGACCAGCGAACGCGAATGGTTGGGCTATGAGCAGTATGGGTGGAAAGGAGATTACCGGCTCTATTTCAATAGCCCGGCTGGATCGCCCGACTTCACCACTCCCTACCAGGTTGGGATCACCAATGAGCCCGCCCTCCAGAGCGAATACACCTGGCACCATGGGTTCTTTCTCCAGGATCAAATCCGCGTCAACCGCCATCTCGTCATAAACGCCGGCGTCCGCCTGGACCAGTACCATGGCTATGAGCCCGATCAGAAAATCCGCCCCGACGCTATCTTCCGTGATTTTTTTTACGGAGGCGCGCCCATCCAGACTTCTGCCGGCCCTTACACCATTCCCGCCTCCTTCACGGATTTCACCGTGAAAGGCCGCGACGTTGTTCGATTTCCACACGCCATCACGCCTCGCCTGGGTGTCGCCTGGGATCTCTCGGGCACTGGAAAAACCGTCATCAAGCTCAACTGGGGCCAGTTCTATAGTTCCCCCGCCACCGCGCTCGGTAGTGACACCAATCCCATCCAGAAGACCGAATACATTTTTGGCTGGAATGATTTGAATCACGATAAACAATTTCAACCGAACGAATTCGGCGCCTTCGCCACCAGCAATGGGGGATCGAACTTCCGGGTGGGAAGTAACTTCCGCGCGCCCCGCACTGATGACGCGGAGGTGTTCATAGAACGCCAGATCGGTCAGGACTTCGTACTGCGCGCAGGTTTCGTCTACAAGAAGGTGAATCATGATTGGCAGCTTGTCGAAGTAGGCCGCGCAGGCTCCCTTTACACACAGAAGAAATACTTCTGCGATCCCGGTGTCACCGGCCTCAACAACTGCGCGGATGGCCAGGGAATTCAGCCCATTTACGACATCCCCGCGGGCGCCCCCGTGCCAGCCAGTCAGGGCATTTATCAAACTCCCGATGCCAACACGCGCGATTACAAGAATCTCGAAGTTGCCCTCAGCAAGCGCCTGTCCCGCCGCTTTACCTTCCAGTCGAGTTACTTCGTCACCTGGGAGAACACGGTCATTAACACCAATATCAATACCGGTCTCGGCCTTCCCGCGTTTGAGTTCGGCTATGTGAACGGCATCCCCACAAACCCCAATGAAGCCGTCAACAACCGCGCCAGTTTTGAAACATGGTCGGCAAAAGCAACGGGTTCGTACTACGCCAAGGGCGGCTTCGTCATTTCGCCCATCCTCCGCGGGCAATCCGGCCAGCCACAGGCACGCATTGTGAACGTTACCTCTGCCGCTCTTACGCCCGGAGGCCCAACCACCGCACTCCGCGCGGGCTCCTACCCGTTCGTCGTCGAGCCCTGGGGCACGTACCGGCAGGACAACGTATGGCTCTTCGATACCCGCGTCGAAAAGACGCTTAAGTTTTCGGAAAGCAAACAGCTAGGCCTCTTTGTGGACGCGTTCAATATGCTGAATACCAACGCCGACCAGACACAGGACAACATCACCGGCCGCCGTACCGCTTTAGTAAATGGAACGTCGTATAACTACCAGCGCTTCCTGCGGCCTACCAATGTTGTGGGTCCCAGGATCTTCCGCCTGGGCGCTAAGTTTTCGTTCTGAGTAAGGCCTTCTACGGAATGCAGGCCGAGCAACTGAATACATACCAAATCTCCTTGATGTTTTTGCACGCTGGGAGAACGCGCACAACCGGGTTTGCTGAATCAGATGTGCGATTCACGATCGCCGAAGTGGGCGAAATAAATGCTGGCTGCTGACTGAGCGGACTCTCAGACGCCTACCGTTTATTGTCTGATATCACTCTGCAAGCAATGGTTCTACTTGCGCGGGAACTCCCAAATCTACACTTGCCGACTGATCTCGGTTTGTGATCCGCTGGGTTCCATGTGCGGTGTTCCGCAAAACATGAGGAGTTTACCCGGCGCATTGCGAACCAGCGGATAGCGCCGGAATCGCTGGATGAGAAGCGGCCAAGGCACTTGTCACAAAGTAAATCCCGATACCGGCGAGACTCAATCGCTTCACTGCTTTCCCTCAGGCCTCAACGGCGTCAAATGAATCAATGCCCCAGGACTCGAATCTTCCAGCATCCACAACGAGCCATCCGGACCCTCTTCTACATCGCGAACCCGTAGGTTCACCTTCCAGCGCTCCGCAGCCTTAGCTCCGCCATGACCGTCAAACACAATTCGATTCAGCGTCTGGGTCCCCAGTCCGCTTACGAAACCACTGCCGTCCCATTGCGGAAACGTCTGCGTGCCGCGGTAAAACATCAAATTCCCAGGCGCAATCACCGGCACCCAATACAGCACTGGCTTCGCCAGGTCGGGGCGCGTGTCGGGTTTGGGAATGGGAACATGGTTATAGTTTTCGCCGTACGACACCAGCGGCCACCCATAATTTTTCCCGCGCTCGATTAAGTTCAACTCGTCGCCGCCGGCCGGGCCGTGCTCCACCTCCCACAACTCGCCGCTGGGCGAAAACGCCAACCCATAAGGCGTGCGGACCCCACCCGCCCACGTTTCCGCCGGCGTCAAATTAGGGCCGGGAAACGTATAAGTGCTGACCACTTTCGCGGTCTTGGCAGCTTCGGTGTCAGACGCAGGATCGATCAGTGGAATTGTAGCCGCACCGGTTTTGCCATAATCCGGATTACCCGGCGCAGGCTTGCCGTCTAGTGTCAGGCGCAGGATCTTCCCTACCGGCTGGTCCGGATCCTGGGCGGGTGTGAACCGTTGGCGGTCCCCCACCGCAAGAAACAGATACTTCCCGTCTGCCGAGAACGCGATCGGCCCGCCAGCCTGCCCACCTAATCCCGTGGGCACCTGCCGCCAGAGCACTTCAAAGTTCTCAAGCTTGGCCGACGTGGCAGTAACGTTCAGCTTCGCGCGGCCCATTGCATAACCTCCACCATACTCACCCGGCTCCACATAGGTGAGATAGATGTTGTGGTCGGTCGCGTAATGGGGCGAGAGGAAAACGCCCATCATGCCGTTCTGGCCCTTCCAGTAGACAGCGGGCGTATTCTGAACCTGAATCTTTTCTCCCTGCTGAGACACCAACCAGACCGGCCCAGGCTTCTCGGTGATCAGCATGCGCCCATCGGGCAGAAACGCCAGCCGCCAGGGCAGCTTAAAGGTGGCGACCGTAGTCATGGTGAACGGGAGGCTGGCCTCCGCTTTCTGTTCCCCCACGTTGACCTGCGCCCCGGCCACAACCGGAGTCATCAAAAAAAGCAGTGCCGCTTTCGCCAGTTTCATTATTATTGTCCGTTTAATTGCAAGATCCCGACCCCACGACATTCAGGGCAAGCTCTAATCCGTAAACTACCATGACCATCGGCCGAAAACCACGTTCTAGGGTTCCATAGAGCCTGTCAAAAGTGCTACTAAGCAACTCCGGGTCGGGCGAATATTGCTTACCCCTTGACTGCGAAGCACAGATCCGTTTATGTCGGCTGCCCGGCTCTACGTAAACCGGCTTGCGGCGGCTTGGCGCGCGTAAGCGCCTGAAAAGGTCTGATGACAGACGGCCTGGTCGGGAGAACATAGTGCGACTTTATTGCCGTGCAATTCGATTTTTTCTGCCCGGAAAGGCGAATGGGCGAAGCAGGTGCCGCTTTTTCATCAAGTTCAAAATCCACAACGAGTTCTCACTGTGAAAGCAAAAGCGAGTTGCCTCCATTGCGACGCGACGATTTACTTCAACCACCCCGTCACGATGAATCGGTTGCAAACTCAGCATCGTTTCGCCGGGTGTGAATGATCCATGCAAGGCGTGAGAAGGCAAAAGGGGCAAGACAAACTCTTGGACTTCTCTGAGGAAGACTGCTGGATTGTCGCTGGTCATGAATGTTGAAACCTTGGGTGCTTCTAATACCCTTCAGGTCATGTCAGCTAGATGGTTGATCACATCTTCGGTGGCGAAGGGTGTTCTGATTAAATCTTCCACCGCTGGATTGTACTCACGTTCTTGGCTATCTATTAACGCTATCGTTGCAGCAGTCCGGTGTTCCATCTGTTCCGGTGAAGAGTCGTTCTCTCTTTGGAATTGTGCAGCCCTCTCCGGCAGACCGTCTCGAAACTTCGTCAAGGCTTATCGGACTGCCTTATCAGCCTTTTCACGTCCTTTCGTAACTCGCTTGATCATAGTGGCAACGAATCGTGCGATATCGATGCGCTGTTGTCTCGTTATCCCTAACCCGGTTAGCAAGCTCACGATTGCTTTTGTTCCCGGAATTTCGACATCAATGTTTAGACTTTTCTCGTTATTCTCATCGTAATAACCTGATTCTTGTGCAACCTGCTTTATCGCAGCCTTACATCTCTTGCCGGTTTTCTTGTCGAACATCCAAACAAGCTTTTCTTCGCCAGGCACAGCAAAACTGCGAAGATTTGCCGCGACACATAATGATTACCCACGTCTTCTAGTCTAATTATTCATCGTCTTTGCCCAGTCCCGCCATCTCGGCGCTGCGCGGGCTTGGTCGATCCATAACGCCACAGGCATAAGGCTTACGGATCTACGATTCCGCATCGACCAGCCTATCAGGGACTCATTTTGGGCATCAGAAAACGTTCATTTTTGAATTCAGGAGCGTCTGAGCTTGCTGCACGGACAGCCAGTTGCCCACGCGGACTCCTTGAGAGCGTATTCCTTTGATTCGCGCGATTGAGGAAGCAATCGGTGAATTTGTTTAGCGTCTGCCAGGCGATGTTCATTGCCATGACAACCGTTTTGCCGGAGCCGGTTGCCATTTTGAAGGCGATGCGGTTGAGTGAGCGGATTGGCTAGATCGTTGGCTTCTTTCAGCTCTTTGCGGACCCAGGAATCGCGCTTTGAGGAGAGTTCAGTGAGATAGATAGCGGTTTCTAGAGCCTTGATCTGGCAGAAAAAAACTTTCGTTCGCGCTCGGGACGCTACCAATATTTAAGCAACGTTTGAGTGGTATTGCTGACCCCATCGTAGCCACCGAACCGCCATTTGGTTATTACCGCGCGAATATCGTTGATGACTTTGTTTTCTTTCTGGCGATCGCGGGTCCATTCGGTGCCGAGAACGAGTTGCCCATTACCCGATTTCTTCTTCGCGGGCGGGATGGGATGAAATAGGCGGAGAGACGGCGAGAATTGACAACTTGATCGGTAATGCCGGCTTCCGAGAAATAGAAATGGCGGTTTGGCTCCGAAAAAAAAGAGAATTGATGATTGCGTTTTCTATAACTATGTCTGGCACGCCGAATGTGTATCTTTGCACAGAGGACGATGCGAGTGGCCCATCTATCGCCCAACTCTTGTGGCGTTATTCCCCAATATCGGTGGCTAAATGAACGCGACTGCGAGTCCGTAAGGGACGCGCCAAAAGGTGTTACGGTCCTATATCCTTTACAATGTTAAGCTTGACGCCACCCATGAGACAGACGCGTTGGCCATTGTTGCTGCTGTTTAGTTTTCCATCGCTTCTGGACAGAATATCCAGATGATCGCGGGAGGCGGCCCGCACAACCAACCGGCTCTCACCACCACCGTTCCCTGCCCCTACAACGGCTGCCGAATGGCGGTCGATTCCACCGGTAACCTTTTCGTCGCCGTGGCAACAGCCGGCCATGTGTGGAAAATCGACACGTCGGCATTGGTCAACATCGTCGCCCCTGCGGCGTCCGTCGTCATTCCAAGCCATTATGGCAGCGGTGCCCTGTTGCCACCGAGTTTGGACTAGAACTCTCTTGCGGATTTACCGGTCTTCAAATTATTTTGATCACCTGAAAATGCAGCCTGCCTGCAATGCCAGAATCTTTCCTGCCTCCTCGTGATCGCCGCCGAATTCCAGAGCTTTAATCAGATTGGTTCCCGCTTCTGTGGCACATGGGTTCTGTTTCAGAATATCGCGCCAAATTGCCAGGGCATCTTTCACGTTGCCGGTCAGACCGAAATAGACGCCGAGATTTACCAGGGCCGGCGCGAAACCTGGGACGCTCTTTCCTGACCGATACAAACTGAAAGCGGCGGAGTAATCCCCATGCCGTTCCCCCAGGTTGGCAAGTGCCAACTGCACTTCTAAATCGGCGGGGACGGCGGAGAGCAAGCGCATTGATTCGCTTTCCTGCCGGGGATCACCGGTACGAGAAAACAGAGATGCATACGCCAGCCCCAACTCGCGGGCGCCTCTATCCGCAGCGGAAAACGGAACCAACTTCCAAAGATCCTTCGAAACAGTTATGGCGGCAGGTATCTTGGGAATGGCGTGATCCGTGAGAACTCCATGGGTCACGTCCGCAACCTTTCCCTTTGGCATGTGACAACTGGTGCAGTCTCCTGGGCGGCCGCAGGAATCAGTTGAATGGCAGCTTAGGCACTTGGTTCGATACCACGCGGCTCGCTCATCGTTGGCGGGCACCTTGTGCGGATCGTGACAGGTGCCGCACCAGAGGCCGTCTCCTGAAGCTAACTTGCACTTACTGGAAGATAGCTTCTCAACATAACTGGTTGCCTTTAGTTGGCTTGCCCCTTCAGTTACAAAGTACGCAGTGAAATCGGAGAGCAAAAACCCCGGGCGAAACTCCATCCAACTCTGCCCGGCGCGGTCAACGCGTGCATCGCCCGACATATGGCACTGAGCACAAACTGAATCGCGCTGCGCTGGCGGCAACTTCGCGGGATTCAGGAGCTTTGCGTTTCCCTGCACGTGATCGGAACCCGGCCCATGGCAGCGCTCACAGCCAACTCCTTCCTGGGCAAATGGCGGAGTGGCATACCGATTCCGATAGGATGGCGAGAAACGGATCTGACTGGCATGGCAGTTCAAACACTCCGGCTCGATAGGACGATTCCAACGCGATACGTTGTCCTTCTCATAGCCGGGCGAAACATCCCAACGCTCTTGTGGGGAGTACCAGGTTACCGGTGCCTGAAACAGATACTGGTCCTTAGCGTAAAGGTAGCTCTTACCCGCGGCGCCTGAACCGATAAAATAATTCAATTGCTGCTGCATCTTTGAAACCCCGCGCGTGGCTGTGACCAGGCCGGAAGGTGCGACTCGGTAATCCGTTTTCGAATCTTCGTGCCGGAACACACCCCCACTTACCCCGCCCTGCACCGCGCCGCTGGTCCTAGCCATCGGGGTGGCCGCATAGCTTTTAACGATCTCCGCATGACAAGGTGAACATGCGTTGTTACCCACGTAAAGGGCGTGCGCCGCAAAAAGTAGCATCATCGCCGTAATGTGGGCGGAGAGGCTTCAAAAGCTTTGCGGTGGAGCTGTGCTAGTTGAGTGTTGCCCAACTTGGAATAACTTCGGGTAAGTAAAAAATGAATCTGACGGTCCAGTGTCCCGGAGCCCACTACAGTGAGCGCTTTCTCACCCAGCACCGCCGCCGTGGCGAAATCCCCACTGGCAAATGCCAGACGGCCAGATTCATAGTTCCCGTCGCGCGAATTTGGGTCCAACCGGAGGACTTGGGCAATCTGCAGGGCGCTTTCCTCATTTCGATTCAGCGTTAACAGGAGTCTTGCATATGCGGTGTGGGTCTCCGGACTAGGGCGCCCAAGTTTCGCTTCCAGTTCGATTGTTTTCTGATACAAGGGCTCTGCTAATTCCAGATGGGCCAAGCCCTCTTGTGACATGGCAAGGTACAACAGGGAACGCGGGTCATTCGGATCTAATCGACGCGCCGATTCAAGAGGAACAATCGCATTCGAAAAGTCATTGTCGACATAGAAACAGAAGCCAAGCATGAACTGTGCATATGCCGAATTTGGAGCCAACGCAACGGCTCGTTCGAAGGCGGCCCGCGCGTAATCAAAGCGGTCAAACGCCATGGCAATCTTGCCACGAAGGGTCCACGCAGGCATGAATGTCGGTTCTTTTCTGATAGCCAGGTCAATCGATTCAGCCGCCTGTGGAAACTGCTGCTGCTTAAACAGTTCGTTAGCGCGCTGGTAATACTGGGACCCTTGGGAAGCTTCCATCAACAAGAAGAAAAGAAGACTCATTCCAATTTACCCCCCGCGCGCAAAGTGTAATACCGGCCGGCAGCTACGCCCTCAAAGCGATCCACACGGCCCGATGGCTTGGGCCATTTTACCTCCAGCCAGTCAAGTTTCTGTTGTGCACCTAGCCCTAGCAAGTCGCGCGGATCGCTGGCTGACAAGTAACTACCGCCGGCCGTCTTCAGGTGCGAACGCCTGCGTCCCGCCGCCGACCAGCTTATGATCGCCCCAGTTGAGTTTCCTTTCAGATCCACGCCGACCCAGTGATTTACCGTTCCAGAGTGTTTCAGAATCAGGGGAGCATCACCCGAGTTTGCGATTACGACATCAGGAAGACCGCGATTAAATAAATCTCCGATTGCGAGTCCGCGGGCCGGGTATGTCTTCGTAAACGCTTCTCCTGCCCGGGCGCCCATTGCCACAAAATTACCCCCCTGGTTATGAAATAACAGTAAAGGCTCGCGATAAGTAAGAGTGTTTGACAGCTTTTCAATCAAATCATCCGGATGACCGTTGCAAACGATTAAATCAATATCCCCATCCAGATCGAAATCAAAAAATTTGCTTCCCCATCCGCTATACATCTGTGTAGCCGCACCGATACCGGTTCTTCCAGCATCATCGGCGAACTCCAGGTTGCCAAGATTGCGGTAGAGGGCGGAACGTTCACGGTTAAAGTTGCTTACGAACAGATCCTGCTTGCCGTCATTATTGAAATCCGCTGCATCGACGCCCATACCCGATCTGGCCGTGCCGTCAGGGCTGTACGCAATGCCAGCTTCTAATCCTATTTCTTCAAAGACACCGCTTCCCTTGTTCAAAAACAGAAAGTTAGCGACAGAATCATTCGCGACAAACAGATCCAGCAATCCATCTCCATTCACATCTGTCGCGACAGCCCCAAATGTTTTGCCCGGATGACTCCCAATTCCGGATTTTTCACTGACATCCGTGAAGGTTCCGTCGCCGTTATTCTGATACAGACGGCTCGGCCAGGGATCGTAACTCAGCGGGTAGCAGTAATGGGGAACACCGTTCTGGCGACAATCTCTCTCCAGCGATTTGTTGTACTTGACGAAATGACCAACAAAAAGGTCGGCTGTTCCATTTTGGTCGTAGTCGAACCAAACGGAGGCTGTATACAGCCCGGGTGCATCTAGACCGGCTTGCTTTGTAACGTCCGTAAAGGTGCCATTTCCATTATTGCGATAGAGAATGTTCCGGCCGTAAGTGGTGATAAAGAGGTCTGTCCAGCCATCGTTGTTGTAATCGCAGGTGGAAACACCGATTCCGAAATCCCGCCCTGTCACACCTGCTTTTTGTGTGACATCGGTAAAGGTGCCATCGTGATTATTTCGATACAGAGAATTACTGAGCGGTTGTTTTGGAGTAAAGAAGTCAGATGGACCGGTATTTACAAAGTAGAGGTCCATCCAGCCGTCGTTGTCATAGTCCAGGAAAGCCACGCCCGGGCCCATGGACTCAGGAAGATAGCGACGGGCAGATAGCGCGTTGTTGTGAGCGAAAGTTATGCCCGTTGCTGACGGGGGAAGTGTTTGATAAACAGCCGCCCCCAGAAAAGCAAGCATCAACAGCGCAAATTCGCCCATGCGTTTAGGGTACTAGAATTGGAATCGTGCGACGATCTGGCCCGTTCGTGGAGCGTTGAACACAGAGCTGTTATTGATATAACCAAAGCCCGATGACAATTGACCGTTGGCTTTCAAACTCGTTGTGGCTTGGGCATTGCCATTTGAAGGATTGTTCAGGTAGGTCCGGTTAAATACGTTAAACAATTCTGCCCTCACCTGGAAGCTCATCCTTTCCCGAATTCTAAAAACTCGTCCGAGGCTCAGTTGCTCATCAGACCTGCGGGCATAGCGATAATCGGCATAATAGGCGGCGGCTGTTCCAAACTGGCCAGCCTCGGGCTGAGTCCAGGCTGCGGGGTTCAGCACCAGGTCTTTGGTTGAGTCGATGCAGTGACAATTCAGGTCCTTCAGGAAGAGCGGCTGCCCCGGCACACGGTTCACGAAAGTGTCTTGGAAAAATACTGAGTTCAAACTGTTGTTAGCCGTGGGAACTTGAATGGGAACGCCGCTGGCATAACGAAGAATTCCGCCTACAGTCCACCCGCTTGTGATGTGGTGCACTATTGGCGTGAAGTTCCAACCTGGCACGATGTAGTTGAACGCGACTACAAAGATCTGAGGTTGATCATTTCTGGACAGGGCCTTGTTTAACCTTCGGTTGAAAACATTATTGGTGGGAATCGTGGTTCCATCTTGATCTTCCGCGGTGGTTAGATTCTTCGCGAATGTATAACTTGCCGTCAAATCCAGCCCCCTTGAGAAACGCTTGGTGACTTTCATCTGAAGTGCGTCATACCAACTGTCCCCAAGCGGCGCCCACTGAATGCCGATATCGCTGAATTGAGGGTATGGCCGCAAGCTCTGGGCAACAGTGTTCCCCAGAGAGTAACCCGCGTAGGGAGCTTTGAATCCGGCCGCAATGGCCTGCGGGGAATTCAACTTAGATGTCAACAGAGAGTAATCGGCTGGGCTATTCACGTTCAATCCGAAGCTTGCAATTCTCTGAGCACTGAGCGCGTTCAGGCGTACCAGCCCGTTTGCCTGTTCCCACGCGCCGCGATTTCCTACGTACGCGGCTTCCACCACTATGTCCTTAGTAAGCTCACGCTGAAGGCTGATGTTCCATTGGTTTGTTCGTGGCGGCCGGCCGCCGTTGCGATCCACGGCGGCCGCGGGTGAGTTGATGGTTCCGGGGTCAGGTTTGATTCCCGTAGCATAAGTGGCTGCGTAGAGAACCGCAGGATCGTAGTTGATACCGTTGCTCAACTGTAACGTTGGGGAGCCGAAGTTGGGGTTTGAAAAAGCAATGTTATTAAACCCGGTGCCGGACGAAGAACCAATGTAGTTGAAGTTAGGCGCTTGCCCATAGGTGATACCCCACCCAGCCCGGAACACGGTCTTCGGGTCGATTTGATACGCGCCGCCCAAACGGGGACCAAAAGCAAAAGGATACGTGCTGGTGAAGTTACAATTGCACCGGCCGGGGCCGCTACCGTCATAAATTGTTGCGCCTAACAGACCACCGGCCGACGGGTTGGCCACAGTGGGAGCAAATTCGCTTTGGCGATGATAAAGTTCATGCGGAGCCGGCTGAAAATCGTAGCGAAGCCCGTAAGTCACAGTAAGCTTACGCGTTACTCTCCAGGTATCTTGTAAAAACCCAGCCCAAGCCATCTTGCGGTATTGAGGATTCTGCGCGTTGGAAACACTAGCGGTATTTGCCAAGCCCAACAGAAAGCTGGCATAACCAAAGCCAACGTTCCCGCCATTCAGTACTTGCGCTTGAGTAGAAGGAAGGCCTGTTTGCGAAGGATCGAACCCGTAATTCCCTGCTGTCCCTAACGTATTTTGATTCGTGAAGGTATCCAGGCGCCACTCTCCACCGGCTTTGTAAGAATGATTCCCGCGGGCGATAGTGACACTGGCTACTGCTGTCGGCTTGTCTTGAAGATACAGGTTCTGGTTTACGGGGCCAAGAGCATTGTTGCCGCCATTCTGTTCGTTAACACCTCCGAAGGAATTATTGCCGATACCTGTAAAACGGGGAAAGCCGGGCCCAGCGGCCTGCTTCAGCCCCAGTGCGGAAACATTAAACCCGGTAATTGAGGGTGGGGCGGAGTCAGGGTTGTGATACCGGGTGTAGCCCGCTCCCATGTGCAGGAGGACCGTGGGGCTCAGGGTGTAATCGAAGTTAATTCTTGTGGTGTAACTCCGGATCAACTGTTCCCGGCGAGCCGTAAGCGGATCGGGGAAACCATCCTGAGAGTTGTCCTTGTCGGTGCGCTGGGAGGAGTAATAACCGGACAGATGGGCTTTCTCGCTGAAATTATGGTCTATCTTGACCGCCGGGATCGCCTGGATCTTACTGGTGATGTAACGCTCTTCAAAATTGTTTACGTTGCCGGCTCTGGTAGGCAAAGGAATCAACGCTTGCACCTTGAGGGCAACCGGGTCGAACCGGCTCATCGGGATAATGTTGTTTGGGAACGGGTCAGTGACCGTAGCTCCCCCTACGATTCTTGCCGTTGTTGGATCGTAAAGGGTGTTCTCCAGAATGGACCGGCCCAGCGGATCAGTATTCAGCGTCTTTCCAGTGAGAATAGAACTGAAGTCGCCATTGCGCATCGCAACAGTGGGAACGGTACCGAACGTATCTGTTGCCTGATGTTTCCGGTACATTTCATAGTTAAAGAAGAAAAATGTACGGTCGTGGCCGTTATACACTTTTGGAATCCATACCGGGCCTCCGATCGAGCCACCGAAATCGTTCTGTCGATTTGGAGGACGCAGCAAATGGCCGTGACCGCTATCGGTAAAAGGCTGTCCTGCACCCAAGTCTTCGTTCGTCGAATAATCGTAAGCGCTGCCATGAAACTGGTTTGTTCCGGATCGCGCCGTGAAGTTAAATAGGCCACCGATCACTTGCCCGAATTCAGGCGAAAAGTTGCTAGTCTGAAGCGTAAACTCCTGAATCGATTCCATGGAGGGCTGCGATTCGTCCGAAACTCGAGGATTCAGATTACTGGTGGCATCTTGGCCTTCAAAGATGATGCGAAACGAGCCATTCGGCGCGCCGTTCACTTTGATATCGTTCCAGCCATTCAAACTGGCCCCTGGGGCAAGCTTTACGAACCCAAGTGGATTCCGAATCGCACCGCCGCCGATACCGAAATTTATCGGAAGGGCGTTCAGGCGATCTCCGCTGAAGGTTTGGCTTTGTTCCGCATCCTCTGTTTTCAACAGGGCGGCATCGGCGTTGATTGTGACTGATTCCGTCGC
This sequence comes from Terriglobia bacterium, assembly GCA_043733425.1. Classification (GTDB taxonomy): domain Bacteria; phylum Acidobacteriota; class Terriglobia; order Bryobacterales; family Bryobacteraceae; genus JALYXI01. The sequence continues at coordinate 4,532 of JAYTGM010000029.1, read as the reverse complement.
AGAACCGACTTCCAGGCCGATATCCACGCGGGCTGTTTCGGCAACCTGAATCCGAACACCTTTCTGTAAATATTTTTTAAACCCCGTTACATCGACTGCAATGTCATAGGTTCCGACACTCAACGAGGAGATACTGTAATTGCCAGTGGATGTTGTTACGGTGCGCGAGACGATACCTGTTTCAGCATTCGTCACCACCACGGCGGCATTCGGCACAACAGCACCAGCGGAATCCGCAACGGTTCCGGTGAGGGTGCCGCGATCACTTTGCGCTAAAAGATTGCAGGCTACCAGGGCTGCAAACATGAGACTAGAGAGAGGTTTCATCATAGACATTCAAGACAATTCGATCACAATATCACAATTAGTCTGTAGTAGGCCAGCGATTCTATCGCCCCCCTGAAACTGGAGGGTGACATTGGGCCAAAGCGAATTACAGCGATTGCAGGTGATCGAAAACGCTGTACAGGGGAGATTGACAGTGGCCGAAGCGGCGGAACTGCGGGCGATCGGTCAAAGGCAGGTAAAGCGACTGAAGAGGAAGCATGACGAGAAGCGACCGGAGTGGGTGTAACACGGCAACCGGGCGCGTGAGCCGACACAGGCAAGTATGCCGGTTTTACTGACACTCACTTGTATGAGAAGCTGAACCGAGCCGAGGGCTTGACCCTTAGCCGCCAAAGGGTTCGGCGCATTCTGCGGCAAGCCGGGATCGCTTCGCCACAAAAACGCAGGCCGCTGAAGTATAGATTGCGTTGCCAACGGCAGTCGCAAGAGGCATGATGTTGCCGTTCGATACCAACCGTCACGATTGGCTGGAAGACCCGGGGCCGCGTTTCACTCTGATGGGGTTGGCCGATGACGCCAGCAGCAAAGTTTCAACCACGCACTTCTAGATTGAGCAAGAACGTACTATTTGTTAGTTTCGTTTGTTCCGAGCTCAGGTGGAGCGGATCGGCATCCCCTTGGCCATCTACTTGGCCTGCAACACCATGGTCGGTCTCATCCGTATCGTAGGAGTTATTTCTCACTTTATACTGTCCCCTTTTCCTGCATTTCCATAGCTTTTTGAGCGGCATGGACCCAAGCGAACGTTGGCAACTTTTAAGGGATAGTTACTGCAACAGTTTCAATCGCCAAGAAAGTTCCGGATAATTCAGACGATTGCCTCCAGCAGGCAATTCTTGGACCAGAAATCTCGGATGGTCCAAGTCAGCTTGAAGCCTTTCATCTGAGTTCTCGCGAATCAACTCTCCATGCGACGCGCGCGCGAACGTACGGTCAGTCAGGCGCCATGGTCCTAGCAGATTCCCGGACTCCGCCCGCGAATATCGCCGCGAAAGGTCCGGCTCACGTTGTTCAAATAACATCGCGTACCTGCGGCGGCCGCGCTCGCGGTAGATATGAACGGCCTCATGCACGCCTTGAAACACCGTCTTTGCCTCGCCGAATCCATCGGGAAAACTTGCCAATGGCGTCTGGCGTGCCATCACTTTGTTGTGGTCCCGCGTGTAGAACAGGTAAGCGTATTTTTCATCGCAGATGACCCAGAAATCGATCCACTTGGCACCTTCTACTTTTTTAATAAGGTTGCGCGGAGCGCTCCAGGAGTTGGGGTTGGCGATGGTCTTAGTTGTGGAATACATCGGCTGGTAGTTCGAAGCTGATGTCTGATAAATCAGAAACCACTCTTTTCGCGGCCGGAAAAAGAATACTTGAGGGGCGGCGTAAAGCGGCGCGCTTAGCCCGGAAAGTTGCGCTCGGGGCTCAGCTTGTAAAGTCTCTAAACGCGGGCCAGAAACATACCCCAAGGAATATTTTCCATTCCCGCGCGCCGTGTAAAACAGGTGCCACCTGCCTTCCGCAAACACAATGCTTGGGTCTTTCACCGCCGTTGAATCGAATGTTCCGGCAGTGCCTGGCAGCAACACTGGAACTTCGGTGCTCCACGACACAAATAGAATCAGGACTGCAAGGATTAGAGCTATAACAATACCCAGCCTTGCCAGGACGAAATGAATTGGCCTGTGGCGCGCCAGAATGTGGTTTGACTGAAACTTCCATTCGGAGCGCCAAGGATAGCGCGATTCAACACGTTAAAAGCTGCGAACAACCAACGCCTGCGGCGGCTGTTACTAGGTTAGTAGCCCTGTGTGATAGCGTACTCTTGGCCATTCTTATGGTCATTGCGTTCGAGCAGCCGAAAGAAACAGCGCCTCTAACATCGGTGGCTGTCTCAAACAACTGATTGACGTAGCGAACATTTGCTTCCCCGATTTCGCCAGGAGCTTGTTGAAAAAACGATCCGGCGCTGTGCTTTTTGACCAGTTTCGAAGTAACGTTTTCGGTTGATGAGCTGACGGGAGATGTCAAGTTCAGAAATGGTGTTCTTGGGATAGGCAATTGCTCCTACATCATTTCATTGTAGACGCCCGGAACTAACCAACCTATAAATCAACCCCCGCGAAAGAAAACTTTCGCGGGGGTTGCCTGTTGAACTACTTGGGAAGAATGACAGCATCAATCACATGAATGACACCGTTCGTGCACTCGATGTCGGCTTTTACTACAGTCGCACCATCGACGTGAACGGAACCGCCAACCACCTTAATAGTCACTTCTTTCCCGTTGACGGTCTTTGCGGAGGTCAAATGCATCACATCAGCCGCTTTTACAGCACCGGGAACCACGTGGTAGGTCAAAATGGCCTGCAGTTTAGCCTTATTTTCAGGCTTCAGCAGGTCTTCCACGGTGCCGGCCGGAAGCTTTGCAAAGGCTTCGTCGGTGGGGGCGAAAACGGTGAATGGACCCGCTCCTTTAAGTGTTTTTACTAAATCGGCGGCTGTAACGGCGGCTACCAGCGTCTTAAACGTTCCAGCTGCTACTGCGGTATCTACGATGTCGTGTGCCATGAACTATTCCTTTTAAGCGGTGAGATAGAAGCGGGCGGAAAGTCGGAATCCGTCCGAGTCTTTTAGGTACGTTCATTTGACTCCGAGCCGCACACAAGTACTTTATTAATTTTCGAAGTCACTCGTCGCATGGGTAGTTATAGCCCATTTGGTTCCAGAAAAGCGGATCCGTTTGAACTCACACCAGACTAAGCTTAGAAAGAATAAGGAGAAAAGGTCTTACCGTTTCAGCTCCGGAAACGGCCGTGACTGGATACCCTCCAGAAGCGCGGGCCTCTGCCGGCGCAATTGTAAGGACGCACGTTGCTCTGCTTTCGCCTTCGCTTCATCGCCAAGACGAAAGTAGACCTGGGACAACAACAGGTGCGGCTGTGGCTGATCAGGATCTTTCTTTAAAATCCCGTTCAGTTCGCTAATGGCCTCCTGCCACCTTTGCAGACTAATCAGAGCGCGGGCAAGCGCGATCTTAGCGGGCACGTAATCCGAGCGGTTGCGAAGCGCGGTCCGCAGATACGGAATTGCTTCTTCGCCTTGTCCCTGGTCCAGCAGCAGGCTTCCATAAAAGAAAAATGGTTCCTCATACGCGGGGTCTGCCTTCATCGCCATTGTCAGATAGGAAAGCGCCTCTGGTAGTTTCCCTTCATGCTGCAGCTGGAATCCATATTCGAAGTTGGCTCTTGCAGACTCCGGGAACCTGAGCACGGCGCGTAGCGCGATTGCCGTGGCGGATTCCAGATCCCCGGCGTCCTGGAACGCTTTGATGCAGAGAAAGTAAAGGTTTTGGTCTCCCCCTTCAAGATCTAAAGCCTCTTTCGCTAACTGGGCCGCTTCGCTGAAATAGCGCCCCTTGGAATATTCCACAGACATGATTTGCAAGAGCCGCAAATTGTTCGGCTCAAGACGCAACGCTTCCCTCCAGGCCAGCAGCGCATCCTCTCGCCGGTCAAGGCGTGCGAGTGTGAGACCAAGAAGGTACCGGGAGTTGAAGTCACGTTCATTGTTCCGCGCGGCACTCCGGAGTAGAGGCTCCGCTTCAGTAAATTTCTGCTGAGTGAAGTACAAGTAGCCTAGATTGAACAGGGCGGGGAAATATCGGGGAGAAAGACTTATAGCCTCTTTCCAGAGCCGTTCCGCTTCCTCAAGCTGTTTTGTTTGTGCTTTGGCCTGCCCTTGCAAGGAAAGTTCCGCCGCGTTCTGGGCGGCAGCTTGCAGGAAGAACCCAACGAGAAACACGGAGATTGCGTAGTGCATTCTATTTAGGCATTGGGACAACCTGTGTTTTGCCGGTACCCTCTACCAACCGAAGAAGATTCCCAGCCGGAGACCCTGGAAAGGTCTCCGTCGCGCCATTGGGCCATCGAACGACCATCCTGGTCACTGAATTTTTCTCGCCTAACCCGAAATGCAGCCGCGAATCATTGTGAGAGATATAGCTGGATTGGCTCAAAACCACATCAGTCTGCTTCAAATTTTCCGCTTCCACGCGTATGATCGCGCCAATTGCGCTGCGATTCGAACTAACCCCGCGGAGCTCTACCTTGACCCAATGATTTGTGCTCGTGAGATTGTTCCGAAGGAGGGAAGGTGCCTCACCCATATTCATGATCAAAGCGTCAATGG
>JAYTGM010000028.1:0-7929 GCA_043733425.1 Terriglobia bacterium | reverse complement strand
GTTTGGTGAACGTTCCCGATCGAGAACTTGACGCGGAACGGGACTGGCTATTAGTGAAGGCTGTTTCGAGCAGCGGTAGGCAATTCGTCATGCTGCTGGATCACCCCGTCAAGTTGACCGAGTTCGAAGCGCCGCAAGGGTGGACCTATAGCCCTTCGGCTTCCGAAGCAAGCGGCATTACCGCTGCGGTGCGGTATATCTACCTTCCGCACAAGGGTCGATTCACAACAGACGATCCTGAGCTCTCCGGCTGGATTGCAACGACAGATAAAGCTGCACTCGAAGGAGTGAGATTGGAAGGCCGCTTCGGGGAAGTGCCTTTCACTCCCATTGACAGGCCGGATGTGAGCGAATCGCAGCCAGGGTTGGTAGCTCTAGGGTTTGAGGCGCGACTGCCGCAGGAATACTTCACGGCGACAGACCCGAGGCTTCGTTTCGTAACAAAGGCAGGGACTGTGCTTTGTACACTAGATACCAAAGTGGAACCACATGTGGTGCGGCAGCAAAACTCGAACGAATTGCTGATGACGGCCGGGGCGAGATAGATGAACCGGCGAAGGTTTTTATTCGGGGCGGCAGCGCTTCCATTTCTTGAGCAAACCGGGCTTGGTGCGCCGGCGCCTGTAAAACTCGGTATCGACCTCTTCAGCCTTCGATCGCAAGGCTGGACACCGTTCCAATATCTGGATTATTGCGCTGCTCAGAAGGTGCAGGTTGTTCACTTTTCGGAAGTGCGTTTTATCGGCGGGCTGGATCTTGAGAATTTGCGGAAGGTGCGCCGTTACGCGGAGGAGCGCGGCATAGAAATAGAAATTGGGATGAAGTCGATTTGCCCTTCGTCGGCGATGTTCGATCCCAAAGAAGGCACCGCCGAAGAGCAGCTTGGCAAAATGACAGTGGCCGCCGTGACAGTGGGCTCGAAAATTATTCGGGCCGTGCTGGGGAGCAGTGACGACCGCAAGGGTGGTGAGATTAATAAACATATTGAAGACACGATTTCGGTGCTGCGTAAAGTACGTTCGCGAGTGATGGACGCGGGTCTTAAAATCGCCATCGAAAATCACGCCGGCGATATGCAAGCGCGGGAGCTGAAGACACTCGTGGAGGGGGCGGGGACGGATTTTGTGGGCGTGTGCCTGGATTCCGGCAATCCGCTTTGGACCCTGGAAGACCCGCACCTCACACTGGAAACTCTTTCTCCTTATGTACTGACCAGCCATGTTCGGGATAGCGCGGTGTGGAGCGTGCCCGAAGGCGCGGCTGTTGCCTGGGTGAGGATGGGTGAGGGCAACGTGGAGATCGATCGCTACGTTCGCGATTATGCGCGGGTCTGCCCGGGGCGGGCGCTTTCGATGGAAACCATCATCACCGGCCCGCGCGTTTTTCCGTTTCAGAAAGCTGCGTTTTGGGATAACTACCGCGCGACACCCGCATGGGAGTTTCAGCGCTTTTTGCGGCTCGCCGAAGGCGGGACGCCCCATGGACCTGTTCCCGCGGACAGGGCCGGCGCGCCTGCAAGGGAACGCAAAGATTTGGAAGCCAGCTTGGCCTACACGCGCCAGGTTTTAGCACCGGCTTAGTATTCGAGGGCTAGTCTCCCATCAATTTTTCGGTTTTGCAGTGGGCGATTACCACGTCAGGAGAATCCTGAATGGCCGCATAGTAGCGCGTTTCGTATTCCGTGCCATGCTCATTCAGGTGCAGCATAGAGCGCACACTTTCTATGGCCGCTGTAGCCTCAGGGTCGCCTAATTTTGTGCGGGTCGAGATCAGTTCGTCCATTTCAACGATCAAGCCGGAGAGTTTGCGAAGCCACGCGAATTGCGGGCTTTCCAGAACAAGCGCCAAATATTCGCCAGGTGAGCCGATGGCGTCATGCTGCTGCTCATACAAAGCACGTTCGCGGTCTAGCAGCAGCTTATGAAGGTCGAGAAGGGCAAAACGGATTTCCTGAATTTGCGTGCGTAGTTCGGGTGAAAGCGCCATCTAGTCTCTGGCTAGATAGTAATGGACAGCGGGGGTGACCACAAGCGAGCACACCATTGAGGCTGCGATTCCGCCAATCACCGCGATCGCCAGCGGCTGCAACATTTGAGAACCGGCGCCGATGGCGAGCGAGAGGGGAACCATGCCAGCCACGGTGGCTAAGGCGGTCATCAGAATGGGCCGCAGGCGGCGCTCACCCGCTTCAATCAGGGCCTGGCGGGCTGTGGAGCCTTCGGCACGGAATTTCTGATCCGCATCAAGCAGCAGGATTCCGTTCTTTGCCACGATACCGATCACCATAATCAGGCCCATGAACGAAGAAATGTTGAAGGTGGTGTGAGTGATGAGCAAAGCCAGAAAAACACCGGATGTGGAGAGCAGTGCCGAGAGCACAATCGCGATTGGCGCGGCGAAACCTCTGAACTCAATCAGCAGGACAGTGAAAACCAGAATCACGGCTAGCCCCAGGACCAGCAGCAGATCGCGAAAGGAGCGCTGCTGTTCCCGATAGGTTCCCCCGTATTCCAAGCGAATAGAGGCGGGGACGTGCAGCGAAGCAATTTTGGCTTGAACACGGGCCACGCCTTCCCCCAGGCTGATGCCTTCCAGCCGTGCCGTGGCCGCGATTTGCCGCTGCAGGTTTTCCCGCTGGATTTCGGTTTGGCCCGGCTCAATCCGCAGGGTTGCGAGCGTGCCTAGAGTGGCAGTGCGGCCGGTGGAACTTACTAAGAGAGTGTTTTGAATTGCGTCAAGGGACTTATTCGAATCTGTCGGGAAACGAACGCGCATGGTGTAGGGCCGGTCATTCAGGATCAGCGGAAGAGGCACCGGTTCACCCTGGAAGATGGCGCTCGCATCGAGCTCTATTTCCTGCGGGGTGAAACCAGAACGCGCGGCCACCGTTTGATCGACATCGAAAACCACGGCGGGTCCGCTGATGGTATTTTCTATTCCGTTCTTCACATCTTTGACGCCCGGCACGGTTTTGAGTGCCGCACCGATCTTTGGACCCCACTGCTTGAGCAGTTCGAAGTTTGGGCTGAAGAGTTTGATTTCGATCGGGTCGGGTGAACTGGAAAGATCGCCGATCTGATCTTGAAGAACCTGAATGAAATCTGTATCGAGCGTGGGATAGCGTTTGTTGACTCGTGCGCGGACATCCGCGATCACTTCTTCTCCAGAGCGGGATCGGTTGCGCTTCAGGCGTACCGTAATATCACCCCGGTTCGCTTCAGTCACGCTGGCAAGACCTAATTGAAGTCCGGTCCGGCGGGAGGTGGAATCCACCTCAGGAACTTCGCGCAGCATTTTTTCCACGCTTCCCACAACGCGGTTTGTATCGGCAAGAGAGGAGCCAGCAGGCATCAGGTAATCCAGAATGAAGCCGCCTTCATCCATAGCGGGGAGTAAATCGGTTCCGAGCGCTTTAAAGCAAAAGTAAGACCCGGCGATGAGCAGTAAACAAAAGAGGCCAAGCAGGGCGGGAGCGGCCAGAGCCCGTTTCATGACGCGTTCGTAGCCCCGCGTAAGGCGTCCCATAAACCCCGTGGCTAGCTGGTCATGCTGATGCGCCGCACCGGGCTTGGAACGAAGCAGAACATGCGAAAGAGCCGGAGTCCAGGTGAGGGCGAGCGCGAGCGACGTTAACAGCGAGACTCCGACGGTGATGGCAAGGGCGCGGAAGAACGTGCCGGTGACGCCCGTGATGGTGATCAACGGCAGAAACACCACGATGGGGGTTATGGTGGAACCGATCAAAGGCACTCGAATTTCAAGCAGAGCGCTGCGGATTGCTTCACCTCGCGATTGGCCGGAATCGCGGTGAAGTACGATATTTTCGACCACTACGATGGCGTCATCAATCACCAGTCCTACGGCTGCGGCAAGTCCGCCGAGCGTCATCAGGTTAAAGCTTTCGCCAAGCGCGCGCAGTGCAATGAACGTGATGGCGATGGTGGCGGGAATTACGAGCCCGGCTACCAGCGAACTGCCCCAATCTCGTAAGAAGAGAACCAGGATGATGGCAGCGAGTACCAGGCCGATCAAAATCGCGTCGCGCACGCTCTTGATGGAGTCGGCGACAAGTTCGGATTGATCGTAAAAAGGTTTTACGGTGACACCGGGCGGCAGCGTCTTCGCAAGTTCAGCTATCTGCGCATGAACCGCTTTGGCTACCGCGACTGTATTGCTATCCGGCTGCCGGTTAATGTTCAGCAGCACGGCTGGCACGCCATCGGCGGTCACAACCGTATAGACAGGTTTAATGGAATTGCTGATTTCAGCGATGTCACCGAGGTGAACGGGTACGCCGGCGGGCGTTAGTTTTACAACGATGTTTGAGAGGTCGTCCGCCGTGCGCGGTTGACCTGACACAAGGCCCAGGATCAACTGGTGATTGGCTTCGAACAAACCGGGCGAATCGATCAAATTACTTTTTGAGACAGCGTCGAGAATATTAGGGATGGTGGCTTGCGTCTGGACCAGCTTCGCCGGGTCTGCCATGATCTGAAATTCCGGCTCCTCGCCGCCTTGCACAACCACCGTTGCGACCCCGGGCAACCGGTTCAATTGCGGTTTCAGGTTGTAAGTTGCTAGCTCCCACAAACGGGTCTGCGGTACGTTCCGGGAGATGATGCTGTAGCCCATGATGGGGAAAGCGGCGAAGGTGGACCGATTTGCGGTTAACCGGGCGGTAGTGGGTAGCGAACTTTGGATCCTGGCCAGTGCTGCATTCACCATTTGCAGTGTTTGGAACATGTCCAAACCCCAGGCGAAGAACAGGTTGATCTCAGCCGAGCCGCGGCTGGTAGTGGATCTCACGTGGTCCAAACCCGGAACGCTGTTGACGGCTTCTTCGATAGGCCGCGTGATAGTCACCTGCATCTGATCGATCGGCATGACGCCGTTGTCGACCCCGACGATGATGCGGGGAAAATCGGTGGCGGGGAACACAGAAACAGGGATATTGAAGGCCAGGTAGCTCCCAAAACCAACGAAGGCAAGAATGATGAAGACGATTGGCTTCAGGTAACGCGCGGTCCAGTGTTCAGGGTCAGCGGACGTTGCCGGGTGCATAGTTGGCGGGTCAGCAGCGCCGTTCATTTCTTTTCGTCCTCCTCTTTCTTTGCCGAACCCACTTGAACCTTGGCCTTGTCTTCCAGGCCGAGTCCTCCGGAAGTGATTACGCGGTCGCCTTCCTTTGCGCCTTCGAGGAGTTGGACTTTGTCACCTTCTTTCACACCTGTCTTGATCTTTTTTTCATGAGCGAGAGAATCGGCCCCGACGACCATAATCTTTTCGCCCCCTTCGTCGAGCGATAAAATGGCGCTTGACGGTACCACCAGTGCGTCCTTAATTTGAGAAGCGTTGATGGCAACCTGCACAGTGAGGCCGGGCTTCAGACGCTCACCTGGATTCAAAGCCTGCACCCAAACTTCGACAGTGGTGGTACTGGGATCCACGGCGGGGCTGACCACGGTCACTTTGCCGGTTACTTCGCCTCCGGGACCCGATATGGTGGCCGTCTTCCCAACGCGGATCAATGCTGCATCTCTAACTGGAATGTTCGCGCGCGCCACCACCTGCGAGATATCAACAATGGAAATCAGCGGGGCACCGGAATTCGCAATCTCACCCGCAGAAAGAGGCCGGTCAGAAATCACTCCATTGATCGGACTCCGCACCTCAGCATAGGAGAGTTGAGCTTCGGCACCCTGGTATCGTGCTTTGGCGGCATCCACCGTTGCACGGCCGCCTTTTATTTGCTCCGGACGCGCCACCGTTTGTAAAGAGGTGAGATGCCGTTGCGCGGTATCGAGCGCGGATTGCGCTTGCACCATGGCGACTTTGGCATCGTCAGCCAATTTCTGAGCAAGAGCTCCTTCGCGAACCAGCGTGACCCGGTTGTCGTAAAGCTTTTTCGCGGCATCATCCGCCTGCTGAGCGCTCTTCAGATCAGACTGAGCCTTGGTGAGATCCTCCGGCATGGTTGCGCCTGTTGTGGTGAGGAAGGTGGCTTCCGCCTGCTGGTAAAGCTGCCTACTTTCTTGTGCGGAGGCGGCCAGATCCTGGCTCTCCAGCGTGGCGAGAATCTGATTTTGCCGCACATGGTCGCCGCGGTTGACCAGGAACCGGCGCACAGGGGCAGTGATCTTGGGCATGACGTTTGCTTGATTGATAGGAAAGAGAACAGCGGAAGCGGTGACAATCTGGTTGATCGGTTCGCGCGCCACGGTAGCAACCTCAACTGGGACCGCAGGTTCAGATTCGCCCTTGGCTGCTTCCGGTGCTTTGCGTGAACAACCGGTGAACCCGGCACATACGGCGATCATGAATGCAAAAACTACAATGGGCGGCTTGAGCATGTTCACAGGGTTCCTGTAATTGTTTGAAGGTTTGCAATAGCCAGGCGATAGCGCAACAGCCCATCATCGACGGCGGTGCGGGCGGCGGCCGCGGTGGTTTGGGCATCCACCACCTCAAGCGCGGCGGCTTCCCCGGCCTGGTAACGCAGAACGGTCAACCGGAGACTTTCCGCGGCAAGCACCGATGAGGAGCGGAGGGATTCAAGTTGCGCCTGTGCGCCTTGCGCTTCGCGGTAGGCTAGCGAAAGGTTGCCTTGAAGGGTACGCTGCGCGAGGGCCAGATCAAGGGTGGCCTGGCGCGCACGAAGGGAGGCCTGGCGTATTTTGCTCTGAGTGCTACCCCAGTTCCAGACCGGAATATTCAGGGTAATTTGCGCGGAATACCCCAGATTCTGCCGGTATGGCACGGTGAAATTTTCACCGCTCCTGAAGTGTCCGCCGGCAGCCTCGGTGGGCTCGTTCGACCGTGTCGCAAACTGGTTCGCATTAATTCCATAGAAGAAATCGAGTGCGAAGGATGGCAGGTAAGCGTAGCGTGCCACGGAGACGCCCTGATTGGCTTCCGTAATGGCTGATTCCGCTACACGTACATCGGGGCTGGTGGTGCCGGCGCGCTGTGTGGCATCCGCCAGAGCCGGAAGCGTCGGGGCATTTTCAAAGTCATCGATCACAGTGAAGGACTGGTCCAGAGTGGGGAAGATCAAAACGGCAAGGGCCACCTTGGCTTTGTCAGCGTTCAACAAGGCGTCAGTAAAATCGCGCTGCCGTTGCTGCAATTGAAGTTGCGCTTTGATCACGTCGGAATGCGCCACTTCGCCGCCCTTTTCCTGCTTCTGGGTGATATCGAAAAAGCGTTGAGCTTCGCCCACGGAGGTGCGGGCGTTGGCGATGCGCCGGCCTGAAGAGACCACGGTGTAATAACTCTGCACAATGGTGGTCACCAACCCGCGGGATGCCACATCCACGCGCGCCTTCGCGGTTGCCGCCGCAGCGGTTGCCCTCCGAATTTCTCCGCGCCGCACCAGGGAGAACAGTTCCTGATGCACCACCGCTTGCTCGTTATAGACATGAACTCCATCATTGGCAATAAAGACCCCGGAAGGCGTGCCGTTGCCTTCCGTGTAGATCAATTGATTGAATGCATTTACCGTGGGCAGGGCCGCGGCTTTTGCCTGCTTCAAATCTTCCTGCGCCAGCGAAACGTTGAGCGCGGCGGAACTGATGGCACCGCCATAAACTTTGGCGCGCGTTAAAGCATCTTGCAGGCTGAGGGTGATGGAATTCGCTGCCGCAGGAATTTGAGCAGTAAGGGAGCACCCCAGCACCAGAAGCAGGGGAAGGACCTTCGCAACGTGGGCAAGAGGCAACACACTTTTTGACACGAACACGGTCTTACTTTCCGAACGCCACACGCCAGATCTTTTTGCCGCCATCGTCTGACACCAGCAGGCTGCCATCACGTAGTTCCAGCAGACCGACAGGACGGCCCCAGACATCTTTCTGATCTGCCGCTAACATCCAACCCGTAAGGAAATCCTGAGGGCGTCCGACGGGTTTGCCGTTATGGAAGGGAAGAAAG
>JAYTGM010000027.1:0-2873 GCA_043733425.1 Terriglobia bacterium | reverse complement strand
AGATGTGGCCCGCACCGAAGATGTAAGCGCGGGGTTGAGGAACTACCGGTTCGACGAAGACATCGAGTTGTCCGCCACAGATCAGGCCGTTATCGTGCGCCGCATCTTCGCCCAACTGGAAGCTCAAGTGGCGGGGCTTTTCCGTTTCAATGACTTCGCGGGCAGCGTTCCAGACTTCCGCTTCCACGCAACCGCCGCCGATGGTGCCGATCATGGAGCCGTCTTCGCGCACCAGGAGCTTGGCGCTTTCATAGCTGGGGATGGAGCCGCGCACCTGCACGATGGTGGCGATGGCGGACTTCTGGCCCAGCTTGCGGAGGCGGATTAGCTCGTCGTAAACGTCCATGCTTCTCTGCTCCATCATAGCTTTAGCGTGCCTGTCAGGTCGCGTGCGTTCGGGATGCCTTGCTGTTTGAGAAACCGGCCCAGTTCGCCTGCGATTTTGGCGGCTGCGTTTGGATTCCAGAAGCTGGCGGTGCCCACTTCCACCGCGGTGGCACCGGCGATCAGGAACTCAGCGGCATCTTCACCGGTGGCGATTCCGCCCAGGCCGATGACGGGAATCTTGACGGCTTGAGCAGCCTGATAGACCATGCGGAGCGCGATGGGTTTGATGGCCGGCCCGGAGAGACCGCCGAAGCCGGCTCCGACTCGGGGGAGTCTGGTTCGAGCGTCGATGGCTAATGAGACGAAGGTGTTCACCAGTGAGATGGCGTCGGCACCGCTTTGTTCGGCGGCTTGGGCGAGTGGTTCGATCCGGGCTACGTTCGGAGAGAGCTTCACGATGACGGGGCGCTTCGCGATCCGTTTGACTTCGGTGACCAGGCCGGAGAGGGCATCGGGGTCGCTAGAGAAAAACATGCCGCCGTGCTTCGTGTTGGGGCATGAGACGTTGAGCTCGTAGGCGGCGATGCCTTCGGCGTCGTTGAGGGCGTGAATGACTTCGAGGTAATCTTCCGGGGCGTAGCCGAAGACGTTGGCGAAGACGGTGACGGGGAGCGTGCGGAGCTTGGGGAGTTTATCGCTAATAAAGGCGCGAACTCCGATGTTTTGGAGCCCGACGGAGTTGATCATGCCACCGTGCGCTTCCCAGAGCCGGGGGGCGGGATTGCCTTCGATGGGGAGATTCGAGAGGCCTTTTGTGACAAGCGCGCCGATTTCAGAAAGGTCGGTGAGCTTCTCAAATTCGAGGCCGTAAGCGAACGTGCCGGAGGCCGCGATGATTGGGTTGCGTAGCGGGATTCCGCAAAGACTGACGCTAAAATCCATCCAGGGTAACTTCCAGGGTAACGTCTTTACGATTGCGGACGATACCGAGGGAGATGGATTTGCGATTGGGGAGCAGACTGGTGACGTCGCGCGTGATTGCGACTGGCTTGCCATCGGCTTTGACGATGACGTCGCCTGCTTTGATTCCGGCCTTTTCAGCAGGCGATTGGCGGGTGACGTTGCGGACCAGGATGCCTTCTTTTACACCGAAGTATTCAGCCAGTTGCCTGTTGAGGGGTTCAGTTTCGATGCCGAGCTTACCGTTGCGCATGAAGATGGCGGCACGGGGCAGATCCGGCATATTGATGGAGGGCATGGGCGGCATCGGTGGCATGGGCGGAAACGGCGGGAAGGGCATTTGGACGTTGGCGCGCGCTTCGATAAGCACAACAAGGTTGAGCCGGGTACCGCCGCGGAGGATGGATAAATTCGCTTTGCGCCCTGGCGGAATTTCAGAGATGAAACGAGTGAACTGCGAAATGCCTTCCACCCTTTGGCCGTTCAGTTCCAGGACAACGTCTTCCGTCTTGAGACCGGCTTTCGACGCTGGGCTGTTTTCGGCGATGAACTTAATTTCGACGCCGCGCTCTTCAGTGAGCTTCAGTTCTTTGGCGCGCTCGCTGGTGATTTCAGCGATCCCTACACCGAGGTAACTGCCGGGAGTGTGGACGATATTTGTAATGGACCGCGATTGCGCGGAGGCGGAGACTGCGAGTAAGAAGAAAAGAATTGGCTTCATATTAAAAAACTCCTTCGGAGGCGTTCATCTGCTGTAGGGCTTTCTGCAGGCGGACACGCACGTGGCTGTTGTCTTCGCGGCGAACCTGGTTTTGCATGACACCAACCATGGAGCCGTCGTGAACCAGCAGGTCAATCACTTCCATCCGCACGTTCGGGCTGGAATCACTGAGAAGGACGTTGCTGAGCGCATTACGTACCTTGGTGTCCGTAGTGAATTGTTTCAACCCTTCGAGAGCTTTCAAGCGGACGCTGGGGCTGGGATCATGCTGGACGGCATCAAGAAGCGTGGCGCGGATATCGGAGGAGTGCGCCATCTTCTTGAGGGCATCCACGCATTCGACCTGGACGCCGGGATTCGATTCGTCGCGGGCCGCGGTGAGGAGCAGGCGGCGTACATTGTCATCATTTAAACTGCCCGATACTATGCGGCGCTGGACGTCATCGACCGCGATGGTGAGACGGCCAGAGGCATCAGGTTCCACGGAGCGGACCGTGGAGATCATGGCCGCGTTCGATGGTTGCGGTGCGTAAATTTTCGCCGAGAACCAGCCTATGGTGAGCAATGCCAACGCTGCCACGAGGACGCGAAAATCGATTTTCCATTTTTCCTGCCAATATTTTTCCCACCAATTCGCTTTCGGCGCGGGGCGTTCCCATTCGGTAACACGCTGGGCCAACAGTTCGCGGCATTCGGAGAGCAGACCTAAAGATGGTTCGAGCTCGGCTTCATCGAGCGATGAAGCAAATTTCCGGTAATTTTCCACTTCACGGTTACATGGCGCGCAGGATGCGCTATGGGCTTCCAATTCTTCCTCCTGTTCGGGCGGCAGTTCGCCGTAATAATAAAACGGAATTGCGTCTTT
>JAYTGM010000026.1:0-2876 GCA_043733425.1 Terriglobia bacterium | reverse complement strand
CGGTCACAGCTTTTCCAACAGGCGCTCGATCACCCGGATTACGACGCATACTGGCAAGCCTTGAGCGTTCAAAAACAGCTTAAAAATGTCAGCGTTCCTATCTTTTCGGTAGGCGGCTGGTACGACAACTACGTGGAGAGCGATTTGGATGCTTTCACGTTGCTGCAAAGAAGCAACCCGGAGAACCATATAGTGATCGGTCCATGGCCGCACAACTTCGCCAAATTCGAAGGCGTGGATTATGGGCCAGATGCCAGAATCTCGCTGAGCCGTATTCAACTGGAATGGTTTGACCGATGGCTCAAAGGGAAAGAGCCAACCAGCCCGCCGCGCGCGCCAGTGCGGATTTTCGTAATGGGAGCGAACCAGTGGCGGGACGAAAATGAGTGGCCCATCGCCCGTGCTCAAGCCACCCGGTTTTATCTGGACAGTAGCGGCCGCGCGAACACATTGAACGGCAACGGAGAACTCACCAGCCAGCAGCCGGTCCATTCCCACCGGCATGACCCGCCGGACACTTTTGTTTACGATCCACACAACCCTGTGTTAACCCGCGGCGGTGCGGTATGCTGCACACCATCTGTCTTTCCCTGGGGCCCTCTGGACCAACGGGTGATTGAAAAGCGTGAGGACGTCCTGGTTTACACCAGTTCGCCTTTGGCGGCAGATCTGGAAGTGACCGGGAACGTGCAGACACTGCTCTTTGCTTCTTCATCCGCGCCGGATACGGATTTCAGCGCCAAGCTGGTGGACGTTTTTCCAGATGGTCTGGCCCGCAACCTTACAGACGGCTTGCTGCGAGCCCGCTATCGCAATTCGCTTTCGAAACCGGAATTGCTGAAAAAAGACGAGATCGCGAAATATCGCATCGACCTTGGTGTGACCAGCAATCTGTTTCGCAAAGGCCACCGGATCCGGGTGGAAATCTCAAGCAGCAATTTTCCGCGCTTCGACCGCAACCCAAACACCGGGCGTGCGATTGCCGATGAGGTGGAACTCAAATCCGCCAGGCAGGTGGTGTATCACGACCGCAATCATTCATCGTATTTGTTGCTCCCGGTGATTCCGCTCGAAAGTGGCGCGGGCAGGATAGAGACGAAGGTGCCGCAATTGACGCAGGTACACCGGGCGCGCTAACGTGACAGGTAGCCCAATTGTACTTGTGGTGCGGTAGCCAAGTGGTAAGGCCAAGGTCTGCAAAACCTTTACTCGGGGGTTCGATCCCCCCCCGCACCTCCAAATTTTCCCTCCAGCAATGCGGTAAAATCCTAGCCACATGAAGCTGTTTCTCACCGTTTCTTTGTTCTCCGTTTTTGCGCTTTCCGCGCAGACCAAGAAGATTGTCATTGCGAATGCCGATCCGCAAATGCTGCAGACTCTGTCAAGTGCGTCGGCGAAGGTCCGGGTGGTCTCCGCGAATTCCTCAAATATCATGAAGGAACTGGCAGACGCCGATGCTTTTATCGGTGAGCCGACCCCGGAGATGGTGCGCGCGGGGAAGAACCTGAAGTGGGTACAGATCATGTCCGCCGGCGCGGAGCGTGTGTTGTTCCTGTCGGGCGGCAATGATCTGCGCGACAGCAATATCGTTCTGACGAATAACCGGATTGTGCAGGGCCCGGAAATTGCGGACCACGCGTTGGCGCTGCTGCTGTGCCTTTCGCGCGGGCTGAACACTTTTATTGGCGACCGCAAGACAGAGACTTGGGACCCAAGGAATTACCACGGCATCGAGCTAAACGGAAAGACGGCCGTAATCATCGGGATGGGCGGCATCGGTCAACAGATCGCCACACGCGCCTGGGCGTTCGGCATGAATGTGATCGGTGTCGATCTGCAGGATTACCCCATTTCTCCGTTCGTCAAGCGAATGGTGAAACCCGATCAACTGGACGAAGTGCTGCCTGAGGCCGATGTGCTTTTTATTTCGGCACCGCATACCGAACAAAGCCACAAAATGGTGGGGCCCAAGCAATTTTCGCTTTTGAAGAAGGGTAGCTATTTCGTGGCGGTCAGCCGCGGCGGTGTTTACGATATGCCGAGCCTGGTGAAGGCGCTGGACGAGCAGCGGCTTGCCGGTGCCGGGGTGGATGTGACAGACCCGGAGCCGTTGCCGAAAGGACACCCGCTCTGGAACTTCAATAACGCCATCATCACGCCGCATATCGCCGGCCGTTCCGACCGCGATCGCGCTCGCATGGTGAACACAATTAAAGAAAACATTTCCCGCTTCGCTGATGGAAAGCCGTTGCTGAACGTGGTCAACAAGCAACGTGGATTTTAGCTTAACTCTCCATGAAGACGTTTGCTCTTTTGCTCACTATTGCCTCGCTTGCCGCTGGGGCAGACGATGTGAAAACCCACATGCTCCAGAACGGAATGAAAGTTCTGGTGCAGGAAGACCACAACATCCCGAATGTTGCGATGTATTTCTTTTACAAAATCGGCTCGCGTAACGAGCGCCCCGGCACTACGGGCGTCTCTCATTTTTTCGAGCACATGATGTTTAATGGCGCGAAGAAATATGGCCCCAAACAATTCGATAACGCGATGGAGAAAGCGGGCGGCAACAACAATGCCTCCACTTCCCGCGATGTCACTGTGTACACGGATTGGTTTCCGTCTGCGGCATTAGAGCTGATGTTCGATATGGAATCGGACCGCATGCGCGATTTGGCTTTCGACCCGAAGATCATCGAAAGCGAGCGCGGAGTTGTTTATTCAGAACGCCGTACCTCGGTGGACAACAGTAACTTCGGCACGCTTTACGAGCAACTGGGTGCCTCCGCTTTTACCGCGCACCCTTATCATTGGCCGGTGGTGGGCTGGCCTTCCGATATTGAAGGCTGGACGATGGATGATTTGAAGGCGCATTT
>JAYTGM010000025.1:0-2888 GCA_043733425.1 Terriglobia bacterium | reverse complement strand
ACGATGCTCGGCCTTTTACCGCCAACCACCGTACGGTGCCGTCGGGAAGGCACACGCGATATTCCGTTTCGTAATCGGTATGGTTATGAATTGCTGCTTCAACAGCCGCTTCAGTGGCTGCGCGGTCGGCAGGGTGAATGGCCGCGTAAATTTGCGTTCCGGTGATGACAAGGTTTGCGGTGAATCCAAACTGCTGGCGGCAGCGTGGTGAAAAGTAGATTTCGCCAGTCTGCAGGTGACGCCGCCAAGCCCCCATGGCGGCCGCTTCCAGAGCGAGCAAACGCTCTTCCTCAGAGCGCCGCAACTCACGTTGGATACGCTTGGATTCGGTGATGTCGCGGATGGTGAGAACGGCAGCTTCGGGAACGCCTTCCGCGGATAAAACAAGGTGGCCGCTGTAACTTGCGAAGAACGAGCAGGCGGGGTCTGGACGCCGTACTTCGGCTTCAAAGGAAGCCAACGTTTCGCCGCGAAGAACACGGCTTAGTGGCCACTGATCCAGTGGTACCGGCGTTCCGTCTTCAAGAAAAACGGCGAATTGAGCGGGAAATAAATGCAACGGTTGGCGAGCTTCAGCCACATCGGCGAATCCGTGCATTTGAAGCGCCGCGGGATTCATGGAAAGGACATTGCCCTCCAGATCGGAAATGACGACGCCATCCGCAAGAGCGGCTAGAATCTCGCTGGCAGACGATGACAATAGACGCGCTAAAGCGCCATCAAACTGAGGAGACGCCATCATCTGAAGATAGCTACTGTCTCACGGTAAGCTAGGCCTTTTTGGCGGTTGCTTTGGTTTCGGACACTTTACCGAGCTTGTCCATCTCACTGAAGTAAACCTTGCGATCCTGCTCCATCGCCATGTTCGACAAAATTACGCCTGTGGAATCGGCCAAGCCTACTTCCACGTCTGCCGTGGGCTTTGCGCCCGTTTTCACGCATTCAAAAAACCTGTCGAACTGAATGTCCACCGGGTTTCGGCCCTCTTCGGGCACCAGAACCCCTTTGCTATACAAATAGCGGCGGGCATACTTCATTTCACTCGTCAGGAAGCTGTCGTTCGGATGATTCGAATCTTTTTCGAGCAGAATCGGTACACCCTTTTGCGAACCGGCGGCTACCATGGTGGCACCTGCTACA
This sequence comes from Terriglobia bacterium, assembly GCA_043733425.1. Lineage (GTDB taxonomy): Bacteria > Acidobacteriota > Terriglobia > Bryobacterales > Bryobacteraceae > JALYXI01. The sequence goes on along the minus strand of JAYTGM010000025.1, from coordinate 1,748 downwards.
TGATTCTCTTTGACCGCGCCGGCTTTCGTAACCGTAGGCGGCGGGGTAGGTTCACGGAACCAGGTTGCCAGGGCCGGGTTGTTGTCATCCCCAACGGTAATCTCAACGGAGCCCGCGGTTCCCATGATCAACTCCCCAAACTCGGTGCGGGTGCTGTTGAAGTAGGGCAGGTGAGAGTTGGTGGAAATATAGCTACAGCTTAACTTCTTGGCACCTTTGCCATCCGCGCGCGCCGGATACTTATAGATCATCTGGATGTTATCCATAATGTCGCGGCCATCGAAGATGAAGCTGTGGTCCCCCACGCCAATGACGCTCTCTGGCGCACTACCGAACATCCAATCCGCAACGTCCAATTGGTGAGAAGCCAATTCACCGGCCATGCCCGCCGAGTAATCTTTATAGAGCCGCCAGTTCTTTAACTTTTGCTCCGCTGCATCTTTATAAGGCGTCATCTTCCAGCCCGGATTGCGATGCCATTGCGCCTGCATATGCGTCACTTCGCCCAGGATGCCCTTGTCCACCATGTCTTTGACGGCTTGGTAGAACCGGCTATAACGGCGCTGTAGACCAACCTGCAGAATCTGCTTCGGATGTTCTTTCGCCAACGCGCGCAAAGCATGGACCTCATCTGCCTTGAACACCATGCTCTTTTCGCAAAAGGTGTGCTTGCCCGCCATCAGAGAGTCCCGGGTGATCGGAAAGTAAAGGAACAACGGCGTGGCGATGAGCACCGCATCTACATCTTTGCGGTCCAGCAACTCGCGATAATCTTTGAACTTGGCCGGGTTGGTCCCGATCGTCTCGGCCGCGCGATCCAGGTGGCCCTGATCGACATCACAAAGTGCCGTACACCGCCCGGTGTCGATATTCTTCAGATGTTTCGTGTGATACCAGCCACGGCTACCTACCCCGATGATGCCGTATTGCACGGTATCGTTGGCTGCTTTCACTTTCTGAATCCAAGGCGCGCCTTCCACAAGCTTGGTACTTCCGACGGCAACGGCCCCGGCACTGGCAAGCTTCAATGCATCGCGACGGGTAAGATCTGGCTGTTCAGGCATGAGGGCGGTCCTTTTCGTACAGAGAATCTAAACCAGTAGTCTATTCCTTTTGATGCAAACCGCGCAAACCAGGATGTAAAGGAGCTAGGGCGATGCGTGATTGAGAAAAAAGCGCTGGGTTACACTGTGCGTCGAAGCATGAACCCTTCCGTTCCAATTTGTGATGCAGATTACCGGAGCAACGTCTTGTTGCGATGCCCTGGCAACTCGATTTCAAGTTTGATCGATTGCGATGATCCGCGAGACTATGATCCCGGTGAGGCGAGGTCATCGGATGGTTTGAAGGCCGAGGCGTAGCCGGGCGGTAACATGGAAATGCCTCCTGGCGGAAACACTTTAGCTGCCGGCGCGTACGCGTGCCCGCCTAACCCAAAACCCAGCAATCAAGCTGAAGGTACCCAACAATCCCAGTAGGCATGTGGAAGGTTCCGGCGTTTGGACTTCTTTTCGCAGCAAGTTTCCCGATGCATTCCCGCCACTCCACCCCGAGTCAAAAAACGAGTTTGTGCCGGGAAGGATGTTCGGGAGCAATGGGACTGCGGCACCCAGAGTAATTTGCGAGCCAGTCAGGACTGGCCCCCAATCCTGATAAACCAGACTTCCCGCTTGGCGCGGCCCGAAAAGAGGCCACTCCATTGGGGGCAAAAGCACTGTGCCATTTGCCCCGGCTACGGTTAGCGAATT